>JAOZNS010000334.1 GCA_029933635.1 Candidatus Zixiibacteriota bacterium
AGTGGGGGTAAAACTCCCCTCGGTAAATAGGTTCTTCCTCGAAGAATCCCTGCAGGAACTTGTGCTTCTGACCAAAACAGCAGGAGGAGAGGTTTTAGATACCGTGATCCAGGAACGTCAGAGGCTCAATCCTGCCTTTTTTATTGGAAAAGTAAAAACCGACCAGATAAAGAATCTTTCCCGAAGATTGGGGGCAAACATCATCATCTTTGACGACGATCTTACTCCGGCTCAGGTGTACAATCTAGAAAAAAATCTGGATATAAAGGTAATTGATCGGAGTTGGCTGATTTTAGACATTTTTGCCAAAAGAGCCAAATCCAAAGAAGCCAAAGTGCAGGTGGAGTTAGCCCAGCTCAAATATCTGCTCCCCAGATTGACTCGTGGGTGGACTCACCTTTCCCGACAGTGGGGAGGAATAGGAACCAAAGGTCCCGGTGAAACCCAGCTGGAGATGGATCGAAGAAGGGTAAAAAGAAAGATTTTGGAACTGGAGAAAAATCTTTTAAAGATCGACCAGGAAAGAGCGATTCAAAGAAAAAGAAGGGAAAACATTTTTAAAGTCACCTTGGTAGGCTACACCAATGTGGGGAAATCCACCCTTTTCAACCAACTCACCTCCTCTTCAGCCTTTGTGGAGGAGAAACTCTTTGCCACTCTGGATTCCACTACCCGGCTTTTGAGAACCTCTGAGAACGGAAGGGTAAAAGAAGGCGTTAAGATCGTCATCACCGATACCATCGGTTTCATAAGGAAACTTCCCCATCATCTGGTGGCTTCCTTTAAGTCCACCTTAGATGAAGTGAGGTTAGCTGACCTTCTGTTGCATGTGGTGGATATCAGCCATCCCGATTTTTTGCAACACATAACCAAGGTGAATCAGGTTCTCTCTGAGCTGGGCTCACTGGACAAGCCTACCCTTTTGGTCTACAATAAAATCGATAAACTCTCCGATTCGCAGGAGCCTGGGGAGAGGTATCCTTCTTTCTTCTCACCTTCTTCGGAACATAAAGATAATGGTATCTTGGTCTCCGCCCAAAAACAGATTGGAATTGGGAAGTTGGCGCAAAGAATAATCGAATTTGCAAAAGGCGATTGGGCGGAGGCTTGGCTTCATCTGGAGAATGGGAATTCAGATTTGCTTCCTCATGTCTACAAGATAGGGGTGGTATTGGAAAGCAAATTTGAAAAAGAGGGAATCCGTTTGCGGATAAGAGTAAAAAGGGGAAATCTCCACCGCATAAAAAAACTGAATAGCGGGTTGAAGCTGAAGTTTTTGCTATCTTAGCCTCTTTCGCTTAATCCCCCCCCCATCGCATGTAGCGGAAGGTTTTAGCCTTCCACCCAAGATCATGGAGACCTAAAGGTCTCCGCCACGGCTATCAAAAAGAGTTCTCCGGCTTGCATATAAAAACAAGAGCCCCCCGTCCGGGGGGCTCTTGAACTTCTCTAATCCTCAAAATAGAGGTTAGAAAGTTATTTACGCTCCATGGGTTTTGGTGTCAAAGGTTGATTAATCTCCGGTGTGGCCAATGGTGGCATGCCTCCCTGATACAGGAATTGTATCAGATACATCACGTCCTCGATATCCACCATTCCATCGTGGGGCGGATTACAGTCACCCATGCAGACAGGATCAGGAGCAGGTCCATCCTTCAACACATAGTTGATCAGGTAAACCACATCTCCTAAGTCGATCAGACAGGTAGGATCGAACACATCTCCTCTGCCTGCCCACATGTCGACTTGAACCGATACCACAGGCTCATCCGGATCATTGGAGCTGATGGTCAGGTAACAGGTCAATGTCTCAGGCGGAACTCCATCCTGGCATTCCTCAAAGACACTTCCATCAAAGGTGAGGGTCACTCCGGAGTATTCTCCAGGAGCAACCGTATCTGCCTCCGGAGCCACTGTAAACGGACAACCACCGCCCAGGAACCAATCCATGATGCTGGCCATCAGCTCAGCCCTGGTGCTGGGAGAACCGTCAACCAAACCCGGGAAGGCAGTGGTGGTT
>JAOZNS010000335.1:0-1099 GCA_029933635.1 Candidatus Zixiibacteriota bacterium
CATGGTTAGATCGAAACCATCCAGATCGATGGTTCCTTTTGCCCCATCCAAATTGTTATCGTATCTTAAGTCTCTGTCTTCATAAGAACGGAGAATCAAGCCCCGCCCCAAGATCACATAATAATTTCCAGCAGTGATTTGGAGGAATTCACTGGATAATTGAAAGTTTCTGAAGGAAAGCTTTTGCCAATTCTGTCCCCAGTCATCCGGCTGATGAGCCTCATATCTCAGATTTAGCTTATAGTTTCCATAAGTAAAGTCGAGATCGGTCCAATTATGAAATATGTCCTGATGAGTCTTTCTGTCGGATGAATACTCCAACTGATTGCTGGCTTTGATGATCCATGAATCTGTTTCACTAAAACTAAATTCCTGTGCCCATCCCATGGAAAGGCTGAAATGGAAAATAAAGAAGAGCAGTATTGGAAATAGCCAGCAAACTACACCAGGGAAGTCCGCGGGAAGAAAAACAAAATTGCAAAAGGTGAATTTACTTTTCACTATCTTTCCCCTCTTTTTCTTCTGAGGCCTCCTTTTGTTCATTAAAAAGCTGGTTGATCTTTTCTTTGATGGTTTTCTCATCCCCGGAGCGATAGGTGGTATGGGTGTATCGAATATTACCCTCTTGATCTATCAATACGGTATGAGGTATTCCCAGCACATGATATTTTCTGTAGATATCCTTGTTGGTGTCAAAAAGAACGGGGAATTTCCATTTCAGTCCCTTAACCTTAGATTTCACCCGGCCGACGCTTCGCGGACCATCCACATCCACAGCCAATATCTCAAAACCTTTTTTCTTATAGTCGGGATAGAATTTCTGAAGTTGGTTTAACTCCTTGATGCAAGGCTTGCAGTGGGTGGCCCAGAAGCTGATCAGAACTGGACCCTCCTCCAGCAAATTTTTAAGCTCCACCTTTTTGCCATCTAAGTTGGGAGCAGAAAAATTGGGCGCCTTTGAGATCTTCTTGGATCCCTGGGCAGGAGTCACAAAAAGACATATAACCAAAAAGGATAAGATGGATTTTGACAGCAAATTTCCCACTAGGTTTCCTTCCTTTAGGATTCTTCATTTACAGACATTTTTATTTCCCAAACA
>JAOZNS010000335.1:1119-2008 GCA_029933635.1 Candidatus Zixiibacteriota bacterium
CTTTCCCGGCATCGAGGAAAAAAAGCCGACTTTATAATAGCATATCTGTCCACTTCGGTCAAGGATAATAGTTACGGGGGTGCTGGTTACCTTAAAATCACTCTTGACGCCAGTCCCCCCCCCTTTAAGCAAGGTGAAGGTAAGTTGATCCTGCGCTCGCCTCTGGCGGATTTGGTCAAAATCGTCCTCGTAGTTGATACCGAAGATGATCAGGCTGTCCCCAAGATACTCCGTATAGATCGCCTGCAAATAGGGTAATTCCTCCAGACAGAAAGGACAGCTTTCTGCCCAGAAATTGACAATGATCACAAAACCCCGGTAGGCATACAACCTGTGCCAAAGCAGGTAGTCATCCTGTAACTCGAAATCCGGGGTGATGTTTCCCACAGCTTTACCTACCTCCGCTGGATTGAGGGTAAAATAGACCTCTACCGTATCACCGGTTGCTATGCTTACCACCTCTTTGGTGGGATATTCATTGGAATGCCCCTCCTTGAATACCGAGATTATGCGAGTCCCCACCGGGACGCTGTTAAAAAATACATGAGGTGTGACTTGGGTGGCAGGTTGATTATCTAGGCATATGGCGGCTCCATCCACATTGGAGGAAACCCTAAGCGAACCATATGAGAGCTTCAAAAGCACAAAATCAACCGTGTGCATCTTGTCCTCATCAACGTGGATCAAAGAATCAGGAGGTGAAGAAAGAAACCCATCCATTTTGACCGAAACCAAATGACTCCCTACTACTACATCAAAAAGCGTGTCTGGAGTCTGGTTACCGGTGGAATCACCATCTAAATATATCTTTGCACCGGAAGGAACGGAATTCACAAAAATGGAGCCTGTTTTCTGCGTGCCCGTGAGATTCTTAGTGCTACAGGTCCAC
>JAOZNS010000336.1:0-1215 GCA_029933635.1 Candidatus Zixiibacteriota bacterium
CCCGCAGTCAGATTGGCTAAGCCGGCTTTGCCGGGAGGATCATAGGCCGAGCCAGATTTCAAAACCAGACGGAAAGCCACCACCGGAAGCTCGTGATGCTCAATCACTATTACCTTCAAACCGTTATCCAGGGTGGTCTTCTTGATGGGAGGAAGTTTTATCTCCTGCGCAGTAGCGGTGGTGAGGCTAGCTGAGATCGAAAAAAGAAGAAGGAAAAGAACAAAGAAATTTACCAATATAGTTTTAAGACTCTTCATATCCATCTGTCAACTCCTTTTCAAACTTTGACAACTTTTGTGTTTCCATTTGACCTGGTTATCTTCATTCACTGCGGCGGTGCCATCGCCTCCGGCATCTCCGGAACCAGCACCACTACGTTTCTATTTTTCTCACCAAAATACTTCTTTGCCACCTGCATTACATCCTCAGCGGTGACTGCTTGGTATTTGCTTGCCTCATCAAACAATTTGGTGTAGTCTCCCAGTATGGTCTGATAATAGCCTATTTGGTTACCTTTGTCGCTTACAGATTGAAGTCCAAAAATGAACTCCGACTCCAGCTGATTTTTTGCCTTCTCTAATTCCTTTGCATTTACAGGCTCATTTTTTAGCCGGTCTATCTGTTGGAATAAAGTCTTTTGTCCCTCCTCGGCAGTGTGACCTGGTTGCATTATGGCAAAGGCGAAGAAGAGACCAGGATCCTCTAAGGTGAAACAATCTCCCCCCACCCATAATGCGGATTGATCCTGATACACCATCTTTTGATAAAGCCAAGAACTCTCCCCGGTGAAGAGGATTCGAGCCGCCACGGTGAGCGGGTAGACATCAGGATGACCGAACTCCGGAATATGATATCCCACCATAAAAGCTGGCATCTGACCTATCTTATGTATATAGGCAATCCTTTCTCCCATCTGCTCTGGCTCCACAGTCCCTACCTCGGGAGGTGGTGGCTGGAAAGGAATGTCACCATAATATTTATTTATCAGCTTCATCACCTCTTTGGGTTTCACGTCTCCTGCCACCACCGCGGTGGCGTTGCTGGGAGTATAATATCTCCGGTAATGCTCATTAAGATCGTTCAACGTGATATTATCTATATCAGACATAAAGCCGATCACATGCCAGTGATAGGGATGCGCTACGAAGGTGGTATTAAGCATCTGCTCAAATAACGCTCCATAAGGGGAGTTATCTATGGTCATTCTCCTTTCCA
>JAOZNS010000336.1:1225-2008 GCA_029933635.1 Candidatus Zixiibacteriota bacterium
CCAGATTAATCGCCAGCTCCAGCTTGTCGCTGGAAAGCTTTTCCCAGTACACGGTGTAGTCGAAAGAGGTTCCGGCATTGTCTATACCTCCATTGGCTTGAATGATCCGGGCATGTTCCTCCGGACCGATGTTTTTCGAGCCCTTAAACATCATATGCTCACACAGATGAGAGATGCCGGTAATCCCTGGTCTTTCGTTTTTGGATCCCACCTTGAACCACACCTGATAGCTCACCACCGGCGCAGAATGATCCTCAGAGATCAGAACGGTCAGACCGTTATCCAGGACATGCTTTTCCACCGGAAACTCGATCTGAGCCAAGCTGACCTGGCATAGGAAAGCTAAAAGCAGGGTGATAAAAAGAAATTTTGTGAAGGATCTGAACATAACTACCTCCTGGTAAAAGATTAGGTTATCTCAAAAATAGCCATTGATAGGACACATTCCAATTATAAAGGAGAGTATATAATTGGTTACATCCCCCCTTTAAAAAAAGGGAGGGATTCGTATGAATGCATACGCATTTGAAACTTGGAAAATCCCTCTAAATCCCCCTTTGCTAAAGGGGGATTTTCAAGTCAAGCCCAAAACAGGTGGTGGAGAAAAAATCAATGCGAAGCATTCATACGAATAATAAGATGTAAACTGTTTCCTGCTCCTCTTAGTAAAAGACAATTTATTTCTGTTTTCAACCTCCAGGTTAGCCCGAATTATTCGGATTGGTTCAGGGTGAGGGTTCATCCTGAAGGGCAGCCTGAACCAACGCTTGAATATGTTACCAA
>JAOZNS010000337.1:0-936 GCA_029933635.1 Candidatus Zixiibacteriota bacterium
AGAACGATAAAGCCGTAGTCGTAGACGGAATGGTCAGCCAGAATAGCCACACAATCCGAGCCTTGAAGAATCTTCTTGGTCAATTTCACCGTTTTCCAGTTCGAGTTATCCATGCGGATGGAGGACACATGAGGATCATTATATTTAACCTCCGCCCCGGCATTTTGCAAAAGCTTGATCACATCTAAAGCCGGCGATTCTCTAACATCTTTTATATCCTTTTTGTAAGCCACTCCTAATACTAAAATCTTTGATCCTTTGAGGCTCTTTTTCTTTTCATTTAGCGCCCGGTTGATCCGCTCCACCACATATTCCGGCATGTGGGAATTTATATCCCCCGCCAGCTCGATGAATCTGGCATAGTAATTCAAAGATTTGAGTTTCCAGGAGAGATAATGTGGATCGATAGGAATGCAGTGTCCCCCTAATCCCGGCCCGGGATAAAACGGCATGAACCCAAAAGGCTTGGTGTTGGCGGCGTCGATTATCTCCCACACGTCAATTTTTAACCTATCACACATCACCGCCACCTCATTCACCAAGCCGATGTTCACCGAGCGAAAGGTGTTCTCTAAAAGTTTGACCATCTCTGCGCTTTTGGTAGAGGAGACTTCAACTGCCTGAGTTATGGTCTGCTCGTAGAAAAGTTTGGCGATCTTGGTGCACAGAGGAGTGATTCCGCCCACCACCCGGGGAGTGTTTTTAGTAGTATATTTTTTATTCCCGGGGTCCACCCTTTCCGGAGAGAAGGCTAAGAAGAAGTCTCTGCCCACCTCAAGCCCGGTTTGTTCCAACATGGGAAGGATCAATTCCTCGGTGGTTCCCGGGTAGGTGGTGCTCTCTAAGATCACCAGTTGTCCCAGATGCAGGTATTTCTGAACCTGGCTTACCACCGCCAGTATATAGGAAACATCCGGATCTTTGGTCTTACTTAGG
>JAOZNS010000337.1:946-2005 GCA_029933635.1 Candidatus Zixiibacteriota bacterium
TTTTTTGTATTGTTATTGTCTGTAGCAATTTTAGGTGGTGGCTTTTATCTTTTTTGCCTTTACCAGAGGTTTTAGGTCTTTATCCTTAACGTCGTCGATATCTGATTTGCCAGAGTTTATCCGATTAACTCTATGGGAGTTTATGTCTATTCCAATGACTTTGAAATCTTCCCTTCCCAGCTCCACTGCCAAGGGAAGCCCCACATAGCCCATTCCGATGACCCCCACCGCTGCAGTTCTGTTTTTTATTTTCTTCTCTAAGCTTTTATACAAGTTGTGCCTCCTGATGAAAGAATTTAAGCTTTCTGGTTAGATTGACGCCAAAATTCACACTCTTTGCGGTTTTCGGATAAACCGAGAATCTAAAAAACGCTGTATTTTTCTCTCCAGAAATCCAACGTATCCTTTAGTGTTTTTTCCAGAGGAATTCTTGGTTTCCAGCCGACAGCTTTTTTTATCTTGGAGTTGTTACCCACAAGAATCGGAATTTCTGCCGGTCGGTTCTTTTTTTCATCCAACTCCACCTTTATCTTCTTTTTCGACAGAGAAAGCAGAATTTTGAGCACATTTTTTATGCTATACGCTTCTTGTGAACATACATTGTAAGCTTCACCCACTTTTCCTCTTCTCATTAACGAAACATATGCTCTCACCACGTCTCTTACGTCGGAGATGTCCCTTTTGGTGGAGAGATTGCCCACCTTTAAAACCGGGGGCAAAATCCCTGCTTCGATTTTAGCTATCTGTGAAGCAAAATCGGGGATGACAAATCCGATGCGCTGTCGAGGACCTGTATGATTGAAAGCTCTCGCCCGGATGACGTAAACTCCATAGGATGCGAAATATTGATAAGCCAAAAGATCGCCTGCCGCTTTGCTCACCCCATAAGGACTAACTGGAAGAAGGGATTTCTCTTCAGTTATGGGTATCTCTTGGGGCGACACCTTTCCATACATGTCACTTGACCCCACCGCCAGAATCTTAATCCGTTTTTTTAGGTTTCTTACAACCTCTAAAAGATACAAGGTCCCGCGGATATTGGTGCCGATGGTATCCAAT
>JAOZNS010000338.1 GCA_029933635.1 Candidatus Zixiibacteriota bacterium
GTTGGCTCATTGGCCACCGTGTCCGCTGTCTCCCACCAGGTAGATGTATCGGAGCCTACTGGTTGTTTTGAAAAACGAATGTCATAAGCAGTTGCGATGCCGAATATTCCATCATCGCCAGGAGCTGTCCAGGTGAGCTTAATACCAACTTGACTACTATCTTCAATACAGGCAGTGAGATCTGTAATCGCCGCCGGCGGGATACCACAGGCAACCCCTAATGCCCCGATCAAACCACATTCTAACTGTGAATCCGGAGAACAGGGTGAATTTTCATCAAGATAATAGTCCCCAGCCTCTGTCGGGGCACTTATGCAGGACTCAGGGGCACAGAATCTGGGGTCGAGGGAGAGATTTGGGGGAAGAAAATCTATTTCCCCGTATCCTTCGATACCGGTTCCCACATCGGAACAATGAATGGTGATAGAACAGGTAGGGGCAGAAAGATATACCTCATCCCCTGGAGCATCAGCACAATTACCCCAGAGGATACTCCTCTCTAACAAGGGTGAAGCATTTGAGCAACAATAGATTCCCCCTCCCCCTGAGGCAGCATTCCCTGTGATTGTGCAATTCGTAAGCCTCGGGGAAGATTCACTACAGTAGAGCCCACCCCCGTCACAGCGGACCCTGTTCCCGATAATCAAACAGTTAGTGAAGGTAGGAAAGGACTGCCAGTCAAGCGTTACGCCCCCTCCCCGCGACCAGCAATTGTTAGCTGAGATTACGCTCCCGGTGATTTGCGGGGAGGAGAAGTAGAGATCAATGCCTCCCCCAGATTCCCCAGCACTATTATTGGAGATCACACAATCCGTAATTACTGTGGTGTCCTCGGCACAAGAGATCCCCCCGCCGCCGGAATAAGCCCCGTTGTAGGCGATCAGGCAATCGGTGATAACCAGGTTTGAACGGATGCAGTATATCCCCCCACCGACACCACCCATCTCGGCAGCGCCTGGAGCGTCGTTCCCGGTAATCATGCAGTGAGAGATTTTTACAGAACAAGCTTCCTCACAACCGATCCCCCCATTTCCCCAAATACCCGTATTACCAGAGATCGTGCAATCGGTAATTGAAGGGGAGGAGTAATTATAGCAGTGGATACCCCCACTGTTCCAGGCAACATTTCCTGAGATTGTACAGTGAGAGATCGAGGGGGAGGAATGGCCACAGTAGACCCCTCCTCCAACTTCGGTGGATTCCCAACCGACAGCCCCATTCCCGGATATGGTGCAATCGCTAATCTTCGGTGAGGAGAGGTTACAGTATATTCCAGCTCCGTAATTAGCAAAATTCCCGGTTATTGTGTTCCCTTGGATAATCGGAGTGGCGTGGGAACAGTAGATACCTCCTCCATTATGACCAGAATTATGGGATATAGTGTTGTGACTGATGAGTGGGGAAGCATAATCACAATGAATTGCGCCGTCATATCTCGTCCCTGGAATATCTCCCCCATATTCAATCCGGCAATACTCAACAATACAGCCACTTAGATAATTGCCTATAGAGTCCAAAACAGCATCAACGCTGGTATCAACGAACTTTATGCTCCCCCAATTCCCTGGTTGTGGTATAGAATCGTTAGATGTGAAGAGAATGCTGTCCCCCAAAGCCCCCCTGGCGATCAACTTTCCGCCAATGATTAAAGACAGGGTATCGTCGAACTTCACCGTCACCCCAGGCTCAATGGTCAAGCTAACGCCAGAGTCAACAGTTACATCCCCCACTACGATATAGGGGCTCCCCTCCACCGTCCAGGTGGTATCGGAGGCGATACTCCCGCTAACCTCCGTATCGGCAATGGCTGACTGTAGGTTTAGACTCAACAAAACCACCATTGCCACCCAAACCAATCTCATCTTTCTCATCCCATTCTCCTCTTACTCTCTATCCCTTCCTACGTATCCTATGTCTTTCCTGCAACCATTAAAAAAGCCCACTTGTCTACCCCTTCCTTGAGGTTAACAAGTGAGCTTGTGGAAAACGGAGAAAAGAAAA
>JAOZNS010000119.1 GCA_029933635.1 Candidatus Zixiibacteriota bacterium
CCTTAGCTCTTTGGGTCTTAAGATGGGCTAAAACATCCTGTCGATCAGACCCTATAACCGAGCGCCATCATTGAGTTTCCCCTCCTCTAAATAGAGTCAACCTTGAAGTTGCTTGTTTTCCCTCGATTATTCCTTTCACCTTTTTGGTGAACAACTCCAAAAGGCAGAGGGCTTTTTTCCCATGCTTTTGATATATATCTTTTTGCTCTGCATCTGAGTCGAAGGAGTTATCACAGGGAGTTTTATTCAGGGTTCATTGGTGGTTCATCGAAAAGACCGAGGGGAAGGACGAAATTTTCTTTTTGCGTCAGGTTCTCCAGATCTGGGGTATGAACTGTTATGAGAAGCTCCTGACGGAACAAAAAATCACGTAGACCGGAAGAGAGGTTTTAATTTTAAATCACTCCCATCTTTTTTCCCACCTTTTCAAACGCCTCTAAGACCTTATCCAGTTGCTCGTCGGTATGGGTGGCGGTGTAACTTGTGCGCAAAAGCTGGCAGCCAGGAGCAACCGCAGGGCTGATTATGGGGTTTACAAAGATTCCTTCATCCGAAAGCATTTTCCAGAATTGGAAAGTCTTCATATCATCGCCAATGTAGATGGGGATGATGGGAGTTTGTGTGGTTCCAATGTTAAATCCCAAGGCTCTAAATTCCTTATGCATTCTCTTGGTAATCTGCCACAGTCTTTCCCTTCTTTCTGGCTCGCTTTCGATGATATCCAGAGCTGCCAGACAGGTTGCCACTGCGGCAGGGGGAGGGCTGGCGGAGAAGATCAGCGCACGGGAGAAATGCTTGACGTAGTTGACCACCCTTTCACTTGCCGCAATGAAGCCTCCCAATGAGGCAAAAGATTTAGAAAAGGTGCCCATCACCACATCCACCTCATCCTCCAGATCGAAATGTTCAGCGGTGCCTCGACCATGTTCTCCCAGAACACCGATGGAATGGGCATCATCCACCATCACCCGAGCATTATGCTTTTTGGCTAATCTTACGATCTCAGGCAGATCAGCTATGTCCCCTTCCATGCTGAAGACCCCATCCACCGCAATCAATTTTCCAGCATTGTTTTCGCAATTGCCTAAAACCCGCGCCAGATCAGCCATGTCGTTATGTTTGAACTTCACCACAGTTCCATAGGAAAGACGGCAAGCGTCCACTATACTGGCATGGACCGATCTGTCGATTATCACGTAATCTTTGCGGGTGACCAAGGTGGCGATGGTTCCCAGGTTGGTCTGGAAGCCGGTGGAAAAAACTAAGGCGGCTTCCTTTTTCATAAACCGGGCTAATCTGTTCTCCAGCTCCTCATGCAGTTCTAAAGTTCCATTTAAAAATCTGGATCCGGTGCAGCCCGATCCAAATCTCTTTACTGCGTCCATGGCAGCCTCTTTCACCTTGGGATGAGAGGTCAAGCCCAGATAGTTATTGGATCCGATCATGATCATTTTTTTCCCTTCTATCACCACCTCGGTATCCTGCCCAGAAGATATGGCCCGGAAGTAAGGATAGAGCCCCAGGCTTTTTACCTTCTCGGCCTCAGCGAAGTTTTCGCATTTTTCGAATAGGTCCATTCTTTCTCAGGATCCTGCCCTTTTAAGTTTCCAAAAATACCTTTTCAAACCCTTGCCAGAGATAAAATGTAGAATAAGGTTATTCTGGCATTTTATCTTAAAAAAATACTTTGCAGTTGTCAAGCGAAAAACTATAAGGGTTTGAAGATAAAACGTGGTCGACTTTTCATAAACGATTTCTTTTTTCAGTTATAAAGAGGTCAGGCTTTCCCAAGGAGGGTAAATACTTTTATGTCTCTTCTCCAAAATAGTTGCTAATTTATCTGTTTTTTCTTCTATGAGTCCCGGTGAATATCTACAATTTGGGTTAAAGATCGCGCTTTGTGCTCTTTTTTTCACCTCTACCCCTAAAGTCCCCCCCCCTCTCCATTTTGAGACTATGTCATAATTATGAGGGTTGGGGGTAAAGATTTTTGAAAATAAACTATGTTATTATGTTGACTCCGGAAATTGTTTTCCCGACGCCATGACCTAATGAGATAAAGTTCCGCATCGGGATTACAAAATCTCAATGCAACAAGCTCATATACAATATATCGTAGTTTCCAATTCGTTGGGCGATTTTTGTGTGCCTGATAAATCAGGCAATTACATGGCGACAAAGCCTCTTTGTGGAGAGGGAAGATAAAAGATGAGGTGATCATTATGCTAACTTCAATGATGTAAAAATCTCTTCATCCTGCAAAAAATTCCTTCAACCGAAATGGCGGAGAACCCCTTTTATTTGGTCGATGCTTGGAGGCGTTTTCTTGCCAGCTCATATAACAGAATTCCGCCAGCCACAGCCACGTTAAGAGATTCAGCTTTCCCCGAGGTGGATATTTGAACGATTTCGTCGGAAAGTTTGAGTAACTTCTTCTTCAGACCTTCTGTCTCGTTGCCGACCAAAAGACATATTTTTCCTGGCACCTCCAGTTGTTCCAAAACCTTACCCCCCTTGACGGTTGTGCCGAGAATTTTGAACCCATATTTTTTCAACTGAAGGATGGCTTTTTCCAGATCAATTTCATCGAAAATCTTCAGATGAAAGATCGATCCCATGGTTGATCTGATCACTTTAGGGTTATATAGCTCCACCGTATCGTTTGAGAGAAGCACCGCATCTCCACCGAAGGCGTCGGCAGTTCTAATCAATGTTCCAGCGTTTCCCGGATCACGAATGCCATCCAAAGCCACGATCACGCTTAGTTCTCCCTTCAAATCTTCCAAAGATGGTTGACCTATTCTTGCCACACATATTACCCCCTGAGCGCTCACTGTATCGGATAGCTTTCTTAGCATCTGGGCTTTGGCCGGAATCAATTCAACGTTTGACCGCTTCAGCTTTTTTAAAAGTTTTCTTCCACGGCTTTTCTGCTCAAAGTTGCTGGTGAAAAGAACAGACTCAATTGGCCAGCAGGAGCTTGCCAACTCCTCACAAAGTCGCAAGCCTTCAATTAAGAACCTTCTCTGATGCTTGCGACCTTTTTTGGTTTTTAGCTTGGAAAGTTCCTTGAGTTTTGCTTGGGAGAGCATTAAACGAAAGCTTATGTAAGGATTTATTTCAGCAGTCTTCTGATCCTTTTGCCTGCCTTCTCAATGGGATGTTCTTTCGCCTCCCTTTTCATTCTGAGATAAGTTTTCAACCCCCTCTGGCATTCTCGCTTCCATCTTTTTACAAAGGTTCCATCCTGGATTTGTCTTAAGACTTTCTCCATCTGCAGTTTTGTCTTTGGGGTGATAACTTTTTTACCTGAAAGGTACGAGCCGAATTCTGCAGTTTGGCTAATTCGGTCAAACATCCCGGCTATTCCATGCGCTTTGATGGTATTTACAATATGGTCTAACTGATGGACACATTCCAGGTAGGCGTTTTCTGGGGGAAGCCCGGCTTGGACCAGCACCTCGAAACCAGCCCTTATAAGTTCAGACAGCCCTCCGCATAATACTGCCTGCTCCCCAAAAAGATCACCGATGGCTTCATGCTCGAAGGTGGTCTCAAAGGCTCCCGCTTTAGTGCATCCGATACCTTTGGCATAAGCCAAGGCTTTCCTTTTGGCTTCCCCGGTTATGTCCTGTTTTACTGCGAAAAAACAGGGAACTCCCTTACCTTGCAAAAAAAGCTCTCTTGTTACCGTCCCGGGTGCGTGTGGGGCCACCATGACGACATCCACAAAATCTGGCGGATCGACCAGCTTAAAATGAACCGAGAAGCCGGAGGCGAAAAGCAGGGTTTTGCCTGGACAAAGATATGGTTTAATCTGCTTTTGATATATTTTGGAGTGAAGATGGTCCGGAGCTAAGACCGAAATTAAATCCCCAGATTTTACAGCTTGTTCAGTGGAATAAACTTTAAAGCCATCCTTCTGGGCTTTTCTTTTGCTTTCACTTTTTTGGGGCAATCCAATTATGATGTCCAATCCAGAGTCCCTTAGATTCAGGGACTGGGCTCTTCCCTGGTTGCCGTAACCGACAATGGCAATGATTTTTTCTTTCAGAAACCTTAAATCTGCATCCTTATCGGTGTATATTCTGAAGCGACTTTCTTTTTTCATTTATCTCTAAATTTACTACCCTCCTTGAGAATATAATCCTTTTAGCTTCGACTGTCAAAAGTAAATATCCAAAAATGAGAGATGACAAGAGAGACAAAAGAGAAATAAGATTTGCTTAGATCGGTTTCCCTTTATCAGCCTAAGTCAAGAGGTGAGGAGAATAAGGAGGAAAAAAGCAAAAGCCACGATCATCAGAGGGAAAATGATTCTAAGCAGGATGAAGAGGATGACCCGAAAGAGCTGGTAAAGCATCCAGCATCCCAAGAGGATCACCAGAAGGTGCAATCCTAACTTTCCCCACATGCCGAAATGTCCTGTTGCCTGTTGGCCCAGTTGATAAAGCCCGCCCACAAGTTGCCTAAGGAAGGTAAGTATGAGCTGAAGGATGTGATCCCATGGAACATCCATATCAAAATCCACCCCAAAACCCTTTTTCTTGCTTTCTGTAACAAAATCCCGCTTGTTGCAGATCAACACTCCTGTGCTTGCCCCCTCACGGCGAGCAGTCTTAATTCAATCTGAATCAAACGGTTCTTTGATAGTTTGTCAAGTATTATTTATTTTGGTCTCTGAAAAAGTCGTTTGGCGATGCTGGGAGCCCTGCCTACGGAGATGTAGTCATTGATTTTTGCCGGTCAAGCGACCTACAGGTAGTTGCACCTTGCCCGAGCGCTTTGCTTCATTTTTTTCAGAGAGCTGAAAAAATTTTCTGCTAAATCTTTTTGTTTGTTAGAAAACTCAACCGATCCTTTTTGGAAGCAAAGTCCTTAAAAACCTTATGAATTGAGATTCAACAATTGGTGTATCCTTAAGCTGAAGCGAATTCCTCCGTTTTGGCATTCAAGGAGCCCTTATGCAGAATCTTGGCTCAGGTGCTTGATTGGAGCTTCTCCAAGAGCTTGGCGGCAGATGATTTCACATCGCCTGATAAGATCACCGCGGAGATGACTGCAATTCTTCTACCACCTGCCCGGATGACCTGATCCAGATTATTTAAATTGATTCCACCGATGGCAAAAAAGGGGATTTTTAGGCTATCCTTTGCCTCCTGAAGGATTTTAAGACCAGTGGGTCTGTTGATCTGTTTGGAGATGGTGGGGAAGATAGGACCAAGCCCCACATAATCTGCCCCCTGTCTTTCCGCTTCCTTTGCCTGCTGGATGGTTTTCGCAGATTTTCCAATTATCTTGGAGTAACCCAAAATCTTCTCAGCCTCCTTTATGGAGAGATCCTCCTGCCCCAGATGAACTCCCTCCGCCTCCACCTTTAGGGCAATATCTACTCGATCATTTACGATGAAGGGGACCTCCTTTTTTCTGCAGAGCGTTTTTAGCTTGGTGGCAACTTTTAGGAAGTGCTCATCGTCCGATTCCTTATCCCGATATTGAATCATCTGAGCCCCTCCAGCTATCGCTTCAGAGAGCACATCCTCGATATCTTGATCTCCGCACATCTTTTTATCAGCTATAACGTATAATTGAATCCTGGAAAGCAGTTTTTCTTTATTCACCTATAATCCTCTTTCCTTCCTGTGAGCACAGAAATTTCGCCTGTTTTCGGCTTTACTGCCATGATTTTTTCAGCCTGTATTCTCTGGCAGAGTTGACCAACCAATCGAATAAAGCTTTTGAAGCCTTATTTTTCATAAGTTCGGGATGCCATTGCACGCATACAAGAGATTGATTTCCCTTAGGTTCGATTGCTTCGATGACCTCATCCTCCTCTGACCAAGCCACGGCAGAAAAACCTAAGGCAACCCTTTTCACCATCTGATGATGACTGGAATTCACCATTATCCTTTCTTGTCGGATTATGCCAAAAAGATTGCTGTCCTTCTGGATGATCACCGGATGTCTTTTGGGAAGTTGGATTGAGCCTTTGAGGCTATGATCCAAAAACTTTTCATTCAAGGAAAAATCCTGATAGAGGCTTCCACCAAAAGCCACATTTACCACCTGCATTCCCCGACAGATTCCTAACATCGGAACTTGCATGATCTTTGCTTCTCTCACTAAAGCTATCTCAAGGACATCCCTCTCCTTAGTGATGCCCAGATTCTTAACTTTCTTTCTCTCCCCATAAAAAGTCGGGTCCACATCACCTCCGCCGCTGATTATCATTCCATCCACCATGTTTAGGAATCTGCCAACCAATTTTGTTCTGGTGGTATTGGGCAAAATTACAGCTACCCCACCCGACCTTTCAACTGCTTGATGGTAGCTTTTTTTCAGATAGTCAAAGGCGTGGGAGGTGGGAAATTTTCTTTTATGGTCGGCATATTCCATGCAACAGGTGATTCCGATTATGGGAATTATGGGCTTCTCTCTCATTTCTACAAGAGACATCTATCGTCTAAATTACCTCCTTGCCCGGGTGACGAACTTGAGGGGGGATTTTTTTCTGTTTCCCTTCAAAAAGATCCTTGAAAGAGAAATGTTGCTCTCAGTTGGGCCTTTAGAAATCTTCTCCTCTCCTAAAAGGCATACAATATGCTCAGATGGAATCGTCCTGTGGTGGGGCTCTCTTTGATGGGGATCTGTCTTCCATAATCCAGTCTCAATGGTCCCACCGGGGTGAAAAACTGAATTCCCAAGCCAGAACTTAGCTTGAAATCTTTCATGTTTACCTGCGCAACTCTCTCCCACAGGTTTCCCACATCCAAAAAGATCGTGTAGCCCAGCTTCCAGAACAGAGCTCTGCGGTATTCGAAATTAGCCAGAATCATCACCTCTCCACCGGCGGGGTCGCCCTTCTCATCTGTGGGACCCATGCTGTTTTCCTTGTATCCTCTCATGGTTGACGCTCCGCCCATGTAGAAACGGTCAAAGGTGGGAACACGATCCTTGACAGAAAGCCCTTCAGCGTAGCCAAATTTTATTCGAGTGGCTAAGACATTGAGTCTTCTCCTTCGGCTCAAGTTGTTATATCTTGCCCAGGAGAATCCCACTTTAAAGAAATTATTATCTCCCCCCATGAACCCACCTACATATTCGGTGTAAAGCTGGGCGAAGGATCCATCCAGTGGAATGAATATGTTACTCCGGGTATCTTTCTCACCGAAGAGTATCAACTTGCGCCGCACATTTATCCCCTGCTCCTGTTTATAGGTCTCCAGCTCCTCCGGTGGAATGCTGTAGATGTTAACCTGTTGATAGCTGTGGGTTAGCCAGAGCTTGGTATATCTGGTATACTCCCGACTCAAATTTATGTTTCCCCCATAGGACTCGATCCGATATTTTTGCACAGCGCTTTTCACACCCGGCTCATAGTATAAATCCAGATCAAAGACGGTTCTGGTCCCCAGAAACCATGGCTCCACAAACCTCAGGGTGAACCGATTGGAGAGCCTCTCTATTTTGGGAACCAGCTTATAACTGTAAAAGACGGATACTCCCACTTTACGGGAGGTGCCAGCCAGATTTCTATTTCCCCACTCCCCGGTAAAATCCACCGTGAGATACTCCTGTTGGTTAATGGATTGAGGTTGGTTTTGTGCCAGCTCCACCCTGGCACCAATATAATTGGGCTTTCTCTCTATCACCCTAAGAACGAAATCCGGCTTTTCCGGTTTCTGCTCCACCCCTTTAGCCTTCAAGGAGATATAACTGAAAAGTCCGGTGGAGTAAACCCTTTGCTGGCTATCGATGATCTTCTCTCTGGAATAAATCTCACCTTCTTTGATGGTCAGCTCG
>JAOZNS010000120.1 GCA_029933635.1 Candidatus Zixiibacteriota bacterium
CTGTATGATGAGTACCTTTTGATCCTCCTCAAATATCCGATTGAAAAAGCTTTTGATCTCTTTATATGAGCTCGCTGGAACCATCAGCTTCTTGATGATGAGCCTGCGCCTGTAGATGACCGAGTTATTATCTATCTTGTATTCGGTTTTGAATTCCCCGAAATCATTCACCAGATGAATCGGTTCGGGCAGACTGACTATCTCATAAGCTGATGGAATGTCTATGGTCACATGATCCATATCAGTTTTGACCTGATCGAACATGATGGGGAAAATTCGAGAAGGCTCGGAGAATTCCTTAGCGGTTTCATCCCGATTTAAGATGTTCGGATTTATATATAAACGATCATTGTCTTTTTGCACATAATGATCCGAGTGAAATCCATAGTGTATCTTAAAGTCCTCCTCATAGCTGTAAAGATCGCCAAAGTTGCACGAATCAAGTATGGCCCCGGGGCAGCCTTGGCAAATCCTTTTTGCAAGGTAATTTTTTCTTTCCATAAAGGTTTTCTTTCGAAGCAAATTCTTTATTTCAGAACTTCCTTGAAGGGAATAAAGCTCTCGAGCATCACATTCAATTCTTCCCCTTGGTTTCACTTTGATGTGAACCAGGCTTTCCTTCCGATTTTCTGAATAGTTCACCAGCGGGACCTGAATAGGCTTTCCTCCTTCTTCTTGAACCAGCAAGCCATCCACACCCTGATATCGCCAAGATATGCAGTTCAGACCGTTGGTCTGGTTGGACGGATCCATCCATAATTGTTCTTCTCCAATATTCACCTTTAAGAGAAGATGGCTGAACCAATCCAGCATGGGGACCTCAGGCAGCTTCATCACCATCTCCCGATCAGGAACCAAAACGAAGGTGGCTTCAATCCCTGAAGCTTTCAGCAAAGCGTATAATGTCCCGCCAATTTCGGCACTGCTTCCTACCTGACGGTTGAAGATCGTTTGAGCTCGGTCAAAAATGGAGCGGGAGGTAAAGTCGGCTTTGAAATGAGATTGCACAAAATAGAATATCCTTTTAACCTTTTCCATTTCACCCTGACATTTCTGGGTAAGCCTCTTGGCAAGTTTTTTCATGGAAGCGGTGGGAATAAAATGGCTTTCGATGGTCTCAAAATACCATCGGGAGACGTTATCCCAGGATGCCTGAAGTTCCTTTCTTTTATCTAAGGCGGTGATGGAGAAAGCAAGGCAGGGGGAAGAGTCAAATCGAGGGGGCATGAAAGGTTCTTCCTCCCGGGGGAGCAGATTCGTTTTGGCAAAGGTATAAAGCGCTGTTTTTCCCGCATAACCACCAGCTTGTTGGATGGTATCCAGAATCCCTGTCGGGCTGTCGGAATAAATCACCTGAAGATGCGGGGGAACGATCAGGCTAAATCGGGACAGAATCGTGGGTTCCTCGTTCTGGAAATAACGAATGCCAGAGAGTGGATATTTTTTTGATCGATAGATAATCTCGTAATGAATCACACAGTTGTCCTCAATTGCCGGAAGAGAGAATTTCTTTCTTTTCAGATCGTTTGAGACCCAGATTGAATGAATGTCCTCCTTTTTTAGTTCCATCACGGTTCCATCCTTCCTTTTGGTCCTTCCTCTTACCTCCATCGATTCGTCTTTTCTATAATAGGGAGTGGTAACCTCCGCATATCTGTATCCCCGTCGATTGAATATCTTCATGATCACCACCCGGACTTCTATCTTTTCCTTCAGGTAGAAGATATCCTCATCCAAGAGGTAAATTGCACCAGCGGTTGGGTAATCAGCGGAGGAAGGGACTTGGCTTTCCTCGGGGAAGGATCTGATCCATCCAGATGGAAGTTTTTGCATCCAACTCTCTTTAGAAGATACAGATGCACTGCAGAAAAGGAGGAATACGGACAAAAATAACGATCGAAATATGTATTTTTTCATTTGTTTTTCTTTCTGGTGGAGGATTTCTTTCTCAGTATTATTTTCTGAGCATCTGCCTGGGCTGCCAGATCATAAAAATCTTTTAGCTCGGCATATTCATCTTTCGAGAAGTTAAGTCTTTTTCTCAAAAAGACCCTTTTATGGATGATTTGATCCCCTTCAATTTGGTAGGTAGATTCAAACCGACCCCAGGGTTTATCCAAATGGACATCTTTGGGCAGATGTTCGATTTGTAGCTGTGGAGGTATCACCAGCTTCGTCTCATCTATGTTTATGAATTTATAATCAAAAATTATAGGAAAATTTCTTTTCTTTTGTGGGAACAGAAATCTCAGATACCTTTGAGTGCTAAGATCAACTCCAACCAAAAGGAGATCCTGTTGTTTTGCTCCAAAGCCTTCAGCTACAAAGGATGCTTGAATGAAGATATTGGAGTCCCTTTCTTCAAAGTTTCTGAACGCGTATTCCACCAGATATGGATTTACAAACCAGGAGCTTAAAAATTCGCTCAAAGCTTTTCTTTTCCTCTGGGGCTTAAGTTTGGACAGAGATGCTCGGAAGGCTAATTCTTCCTGACCTGTGGATTCGATTTTCAAATTTCCCAAGACGGACCCGTCCGAATTTAGTTTGATCTCCCAGAAGGTATGAGTGACGTTTTTATCCTCCTCGGTCTGGGAAGTGAGGATCAGCTCTCCCCCGTCCGGTTTAACCACCAAGGCATATGTCTTTTGATCCTCAAACGGGAGCTGACCAAACTTGCAATCCCTACAGGCTGGGTCCAGCCAGATATATCCATCGTTGGATGGAAGTGCCACCACCACATGATCGAATTGCTTTACCTTAGGTAGGTCGGTCAACAAACTACGGTGTCCTTTGGTGGAAAGCAGAGCGGGATAAGCTGGGGTGTCGATCGTTTTTAAAAGGGTAATAAGCAACGCGGTCATATCCTTACAATCACCATAACCATATTCCAAAATATCTTCGCATGGATGCGGTCTGAAGGCACCTGTTCCGATGGCTATCGCTATATATCTTATGTGATCTTGGATGAATTGAAAGATCGCCTTTATCTTTTTCCGAGTGGAATCTAAGCCTGAGGTCAATTCGGTTGCCAGCTGTTTGAGCTTTTGGTTGGGAATCATGCTGGGCTGTGAAATTTCCCAATACCATCTTGCGATGTCATCCCAATCTCGGGAAGGATAGACCCGGTCATCGAACCTAAACTTCTCCGGCGAAAAAGCAAGTCGAGAAGCCAGATCAGCGGCTGGAGGCATGAAATGCTCTTGATTTATAGGTGCTCGGTTGAACGTTTCCCACACGAATACCTTTTTACCTTTAGCAAAATCGATCTGAGGCTCTATGAGGTCATTAAGAACCTTAACCTTAAAGCCGAAATCTTTTGGAACGATGAGGGTGTATTTTGAGGAGAGTGTGGGAAGGTGAGACTGAAAGAACCAATCTCCCCAATACAACAGACTGGTGAAAAGAAGCTGGTATTCATATTCCAACAGACAATTTGTATCCACCCGAGGGAAATAGAACTCCAAAATTTTTGCATCGGAGTAAAGGACATAGTCGGAAAGAAGCGATTTTTCCCTGATTTCTTCCTCATTCAGAAAGAACTGGTCTCCGTCAGAATGAATGGTTCGTGCTTTTATCTTAATAACTTTTATTTTATCGTTAAAGGGGATCTCCTGATGGCTGTATCTTTTATCTGGATCGGAGAAAACTTTCATCAGCCGGTGGAAAGTGAAGCGACCCTCACCGGTTGATTTAATCTCCATGATGGCTTCATCCTTGATTATCACTGCATCGGATTGGGGGAATGCTTCTTTTCGGGGTGTCTTTTCCGGATCAACTTTTTCCCAGGCATAAGAAGTGACAGGCCAGAAGATGGCGATCATCAAAAATGTCCAGATCCAGAGAAGTGAGGTTTTACTTGTGTGTTCCGTATTTTCGTATCTTGCTCTGATAATCATAAAAAATTTTACAAATTCAAATCCACCACCTTAAAATATACCATCCTCCTGTAAGATCGCAAATAAAAAGCATCCAAGAGTTCCAAAATCTAAAGAAGTTTGCCTGGTCGCTTTTGGATATATCCTACCTTCGGTTTAAGTTTTTGCACCGGGATCGGGAGAAAAATTCACTCTATTAGCAAAAATACCTCAGGTATTTTTATTTCCAGCTGGGGGGTGAAATTCCCGCCTTTGCCTTGATTTCTGAAAGGAACTTCTGCAAATTGCTTGACACCTTCGATAAAAATCACTTAATTAAGCAAGCAAGTAGATGAAGCTAAACTTAAGATGAATTCAAAAACGCTCAACACCTGCGTTTCGTTGTTCTTGGTGGGTTGGCTTCTGTCAGGATACAAAGAGATGAGTTCCTTCAACGTTACTCGAACCTCGCTGGATAACGGGATGGTGGTGTTGGTGGAGGAACGTCATTCTGCACCGGTTGTAGCCATCAACACCTGGGTGAAGACCGGATATTTCAATGAACCCGACAGCCTGACCGGCATCTCTCATCTTCTTGAGCATATGTTCTTTAAGGGAACCAAGAAAAGGAAGGTGGGACAGCTAAGGGAGGAGACCAAAAAGTTAGGTGGTTACCTCAATGGGGGAACCATCTACGAGTATACCCACTACTACACCGTGCTCCCCAGTCGTTTTGTCCAACAGGGACTTCAGATTCAATCGGATGCATTATGGAATTCGGCGATTGATTCTGCTGAGTTAGAAAAGGAAAAAAGGGTGGTGATCCAGGAGATAAAAAGGAAGAAGGACAATCCGGATGCTCTAAGTTGGGAGAAACTGATGGAGCTTGCCTTTGACCGTCATCCCATCAGACGATGGAGGATGGGAACGCCTGAGCAGGTGAAAAGCTGGAGCCAAGGTCAATTGAAGGACTACTTTAAAAGCTTCTACCGGCCGGATAATATAATCTTAAGCATAGTGGGCGATGTGAACACGGAAGAGGTATTACGGGGAGTTAAAAAATATTACCGCTGTGGCGAAATGGAGAAGACCGTAAAGCCTGAGGTTTTGTCCGAACCTCCCCAGAAAGGTTTGAGATATTCCCAGATTAAAGGAGATATCACTCAGTCTTATCTGAAGATGGGATTTCATATCCCCGGACAGCTACATCAAGATTTTCCTGCCTTGGAAGTTTTGGCATATATTCTGGGTCATGGACGAAGCTCTCGACTTTGCCAAAGCCTGATGGAGAGAAAAAAATTGGTCAGCTCCATAAAATCGGAGGCTTTCGCTTTGAAAGATCTGGGTGTATTTATGGTGGAGGCGGAGCTTAAGGCGGAGAACCTTTTAAAGGCTGAGATGGAGATTTTCCGGGAAATAGAAAAAATCAAAGGAGAGGAAATATATGATCATGAGCTAAAAAAAGCCAAAAATGCCATCAAATTTTCCTACCTTTCCTCCATCCAAACCGCGCTGGGACGTTCTGAAAATCTGGCCCTCTTCGAATCATATGGAGACTACCAATTGGGCCTAAGATACTTGAAGAATGTGGATCGGGTTACCGAGAAGGATATCAAGAAGGTGGCATCCAATTACTTGTTTTTTGAAAATGCCAGCATACTGGAGTACAGACCTGAGAATGAGGTTGATGAAAGGATGACCGCCGATGGATTAAAGGATGCGATTTCAAAAGAATTGAACAAAGATTTAAAGGAAAGGATAAGCAGGAGGGTGGGGTTTGAGAAATTGAAAGAAGAGATCCCCTTCTTAAGTCAAAAGGTTTATTCATCCGAATCGTTCAAATCGAATGCTCGAATAGATACCCTGACCTGTGGAGCAAAGTTAATCACCAGGGAGAATCATTCTTTGCCCTTGATCTGTCTTGGGATCTACTTCAAGGGAGGAAGGTCTTATGAGTCCTTAGAAAATTGTGGAATAACCAGGCTCACCTTGAATGGTAGCTTGAAGGGGACCAAGAATAGAAGCGCAGAACGGATATTTAATACGCTGGAAATTCTGGGAGCCTCCATTGAGACGGTTGCAGAAGCGGATTACTTTGGATATCTGTTCGAGGTCTTGTCAGCCAATTTAGATCCGGCTCTGGAGATTCTGGCAGACGTGATAAAAAATCCTCTCTTCGATTCGGAGGAGATAGGGAAGGAGAAAAGGATCCTTCTGGCGAAAATACAAAAGAATAAAGACAACATGCGAGAGTATCCGATTCAACTCTTCTATCAAGCCACCTTTTCTGAGCACCCCTATGGTTTGAATGGTCTGGGAGAGGCTGAGGCGGTTTCTCATCTGAATAGTTCGGAGGTGAACAGGTGGCATCAGAAGTGTTTTTTAGCAAATAATATGGTGATAGTGGCGGTGGGAGATTTCGACTCCTCTCACCTGAAACGAAAGCTGGAAGAGTTGTTTGAAGATTTCAAAAGAAAATCAACCGAAGAGCCAAAGATTCCAAAGATCAAGCTCAAGAAAAAGGAGAATGTGTTGGTTCAAAGTCGCTCGAAGGCGCAGACGGCACAAGCTTTAGGATTTGTCACCTGTCCTTACCGGGAGGATGATTTATATGCGCTTAAGGTCCTGCAGGCGGTGGCCTCCGGAACAGGGGGGAGATTCTTTCAACGGCTCAGGGAAAAAAGAGGCTTGGCTTACACAGTATACGGGGTAAATGATTCTTGGAAGCTGGGAGGGGTCTTCTATGCTTACATTGCCACTTCACCGGAGAATGAAAAGATAGCAAAAGATGAGCTTTTAAGTGAGTTCTATAGATTCAAAACTGAATTCATAACGGACGAGGAGCTTAACACGGCGAAAAATTACATCCAGGGAATGTATCAGATACATTTGGAAACCAATGCCGCTTTAGTGAAGCAATATGCCAAGGCAGAGCTTTTGGGTAAAGGGATCCAGGAGGTGGAGAACTACCCGAAAAAAGTAGCTCAGGTTACCAAAGAGGAGGTTAGAAAGGTTGCCACCAGATACTTCGATCCCAGGCATCTTGCAGTAGGAGTAATCAGGGGCAAGTAGATATGGTTGTGTGTTGGATGTGGAACAGGTAAATTATTGGTTCTTGCATTTTCAATGGAACGGATTGCATAACACGATGGAAGGCAGCCCCGCTGGTTCGAGGTGCCCCACCCCGAACCAGAGATGCTACGGGATAAGGGTACCTCACAACAACGAATAAATTCTGAAATGAGGATTTGTTCCACTGATTACACAAGGATCAATAATCTGGTTGAACATTCAGCGAGGAAGATTGAAAAAAGGATTGGAAATGCCAGGTAAAAAGGACAGACAGAAGATGGAAGAAAAGAATAGTTCTCATCTTACCACCGGGTTGATTTACCATCCGGATTATCTTAAGCACAACTCCGGAGGAAGTCATCCTGAAAGTGCGGAGAGACTTTCGTTTTTGATCGCCCATCTGGAGAAAAGAGGACTTTTATCAAAGCTAAAAAACATCTTACCTTATCCTGCCCCTATAGAATGGCTGGAGATGGTGCACGATCCTGGTTACATCAGAATGGTGGAAGCCATCTGTCAAAATGGTGGAGGGATGTTAGATCCTGATACTCACGTAGGGTGTGAATCTTACCGAATTGCCCTTTTAGCTGCGGGGGGAGTTTTGGCCGCAGTGGATGCGGTGATGAACCAAAAGATCAAGAACGCCTTCTGCGCCATAAGACCCCCCGGTCATCATGCTGAGAAAGATAAGGCCATGGGATTTTGTGTCTTTAACAATGTGGCGGTGGGAGCCAGATATGTTCAGAAAAAGTTTGGCTTAAAAAAGGTGTTGATCGTAGATTGGGATGTGCATCACGGCAATGGAACTCAGAACATCTTTTGGGATGATCCCTCTGTATTTTACTTCAGCATTCATC
>JAOZNS010000121.1 GCA_029933635.1 Candidatus Zixiibacteriota bacterium
TTATATTTTGACTGCCATTCTTTACGCTCTTATAAACATCACAGGATGGCGATGTTACTCTTTAGGTTTATCCTCCCTTTTTTCTTCCTTTTGGTATTCTTTCTTTTCCTCCTTAGACTTTTCAACTTCAGCTTTTTCTGGTGCGGTTTTTTCTTCTGTTGAAGGGGCAGTCTCCTCGGCCGCCTTGCCCTTCTTTTTCTTCTTCTTTTTTGGCTTCTCCTTAAGCTGGGTTAACAGAGTAATTTGAGAAACATCCTCCCCCTTTTTTAACATCTCCCATTTTTTCCAGAGCCCTATCTTTCTGAGGAGACTTCTTACCGTATCGGTGGGTCTGGCGCCCTGCTTCAACCAGTAGTAGATTCTTTCCTCCTTAACATCTACCTTACCCGGTTTCTCAATGGGATTATAATGACCCAGAATCTCGATGAACCTGCCATCCCGAGGCATTCGAGAATCTGTGGCAACGAAACGGTAAGAGGGTCTCTTCTTGGCTCCCATCCTTCTCAACCTGATCCTTACTGCCAAAGCTACCTCCATTTGATTTAATTTGATTTGGTTCCTTTATCTTTATAACCGATCTTTTTATCGGATCTTATCTCTGCAAGAAAGGATTTGGACCTCATCTTCCAGCCCAATAAATTGTGCGACCACAAGGTTTTTTTCTGTATCATCAACGAAAAGAAAGAAAACCTTTTCCCAATTTTTTAAGATCCACCTTGGACATATTCTTTATCATCTTTTGCATCAGAGAGAATTGTTTTAAAAGCTGATTGACATCCTTAACGGAGGTCCCGCTTCCCTGGGCTATTCTTTTTCTTCTACTTCCATCTATGAGGTGAGGCTTTTGTCTCTCCTCTTTGGTCATGGAGTTGATTATGGCTTCCACCCTCATCATGGCTTTTTCATCGATCTTTAAGCCGTGCATCATCTTCCCTCCCATTCCTGGAATCATCTGAAGGATCGACTCCAAAGGTCCCATCTTTTTTAACTGCTGTAGCTGGGCATAAAAATCGTCTAAGGTGAGGGTTTCCTTCTTTAGCTTTTTCTCCAGTTTTATGGCTTCCTCAAGGCTGGTTGCCTCTTCTGCCTTCTCCACCAGAGAAACTATATCTCCCATCCCCAGAATGCGCGAAGCCATTCGATCTGGATAAAAGATCTCAAGCTGATCCAGCTTCTCGCCCACTCCCAGGAACTTTATGGGCTTTCCGGTGACTGCTCGAATGGAAAGGGCTGCACCACCCCGGGCGTCTCCATCCATCTTGGTCAAAAAGATCCCGTCCACTCCGATCTTTTCATCAAAGGTCTTAGCGATGTTAACCGCATCCTGCCCGGTCATGCCATCCGCCACCAGGATGATCTCCTGTGGAGAGATGGCGGTTTTTATGTTCGAAAGCTCCTGCATCAAAGGCTCATCGATATGCAATCTTCCTGCGGTATCAATTATCACCAAATCCTTCCCCTCCTTTCTGGCATGTTCCACCGAGCTCTCACAAATTCTTACTGGGTCATCCTTGAAAGAAAAGACCGGAAGGTTAAGCATCTTTCCCAGAATCTGAAGCTGATCCACCGCGGCTGGACGATACACATCTGCTGCCACCAACAGAGGGAACCTTCCCCTTTTTCGGTAATATCGTGCCAGTTTTCCGCAGGCGGTGGTTTTGCCCGAACCTTGCAAGCCCACCAGCATGAACACGGTAGGAGGCTGGGCGGAGAAGTTCATCTCCGCCCTTTCTTTTCCCAAAAGATCGCTCAACTCATCGAAGACTATTTTGATAATCTGTTGTCCCGGAGTGATGCTTCGGAGAACCTTTTGACCAACCGCTTTAGCCTCCACCTGCTGGATAAATCTCTTGACCACCTTATAATTGACGTCCGCCTCAAGGAGGGCAAGCCTCACCTCCTTCAAAGAATCCTTGATATTGTCCTCGGAAAGCCTCCCCCGTCCCCGAAGCTTTCTGAAAATTCCTTCGAACTTTCCGGTTAAATCCTCAAACATCCTTCACCCAGATCTTAATAGAGGGAAAAACTTCTCTCTCCTCCTTAGACCACCACCTATGCTGTGACCTCTGTTTTTCATACGCCTGATCGGACAAAAACTCAAAATTTATAATATAATCGCTCAATCTATTTTAGCAACAGAAATATTGCCCTTGATTGTAGCTAAGCTTATCATTTCGTGGAAGGATATACCTTTTGTCTTTCTCTGGCAAACCAATTTTACACACAAATATTTACATTACCTGCGGAGTAAAGTTATCTGAAAATATAAGAAATTTATTGACAAAAATGAATTTTATGTTAACTTGCAAATAGGCTAAATCCTCATAGGCAATCAGGTTTGGCCTTTTTTGATTGGCTGTTTTGCTTGCGTGACCGATTTAAAATCTTTTCAAGGAGGTTTCTGTGAAGCGATCTGTATCTATTTGGGCTTTAGGCCTTTTTCTATTCTGCTTTAGCTTTTGGGCACAGAGTTCATCTGCCCAGAAGGTGGAGGAAAAGCCTCAAGTGGAGTTGCTCACCGATCAAAATACCACACCCACACAGTTTCACCGAATGATGGCTGAGATGAAGCAGGCCAGGCTGAAGGTTTTGCGGGAGATGGGAATAGCCCTTCCCATAAAGGAAACATTGGCTCAGAGCCACTACGATGCTAAATATTATCGATTGGATCTGAACTTGAATGATACCACCGAGATCATCTCCGGCTCTATCTATATGTATGCTGAGGCATTGATTAGCGGCTTTAACGTGGTGGAGCTTAATTTCTTCGACAATCCACAAATGTATATCGATTCAGTCAAAAGCGGAGGTGATCTTCTTTACTTCACCTGGAGCGATAATATCATCCGCATCTTTTTGAACGGCTTATATGACCATGAGCCCTTTGATGTTATCGTTTATTACCATGGACATCCCCTGGAGGGCGGGCTTCAGTCCTTTGATTGGGGATATCACGGGAGCCCTTCGGTTCCAATTATTTGCACCCTGAGCGAACCCTATTTTGCCCAAGCTTGGTGGCCCTGCAAGGACCTTCCTCGAGACAAGGCAGATTCTGTCGACATCAACATCACGGTTCGATCAGATCTGTATGTGGCCTCAAACGGGCTTTTAAGAGAGATAGTTGATAACGGCTCAACCAAAACCTACAAATGGCATGAGAAATACCCCATCACCACTTATCTTGTCTCCATCGCCGCTACCAACTATAGCATGTTCTCCAACTGGTATCATACTCTAAGTGGAGACTCCATGGAGGTGAAGTATTATGTATATCCGGAGCGTCTTTCTCAGGCTCAGTCCCTTTACCCCATCACCCCCTCCATGATCGAGTGTTATGCCAATTTGTTTGGTGAATATCCCTTTGTGGAGGAAAAATATGGAATGGCTCATTTCACCTGGGGGGGTGCTATGGAACATCAAACCTGCACCAGCATCTCATCCAGCTGGTATTCCGAATGGGTGATAGCTCATGAACTGGCTCATCAGTGGTGGGGAGATTATATCACCTGCCACAACTGGCACCATATCTGGCTAAATGAGGGTTTTGCCTCCTATTGTGAGGCTTTATGGGTAGAGTATAATGGCGGTGGTTCAAGCGGTTATCACTCCTACATGAACGGGATGCAATTCTGGGGAGGGGGAAGCATATTCATCGAAGATACCACCAACGCCTGGAACATCTTTGGAACCATCGTTTATGATAAGGGAGCCTGGGTATTACATATGTTGAGGCACATAGTGGGGGATTCCACCTTCTTTGCCATTCTGAGGGCTTATTATTCCGATTCCAGCCTTGCCTATGGCGTAGCACAGACCGAGGATTTTCAGAACGTGTGTGAGAGCGTCTCCGGAATGGACTTGGATTACTTCTTTCAGGAATGGATTTATGGGACCTATTATCCTAAATATCAATATTCCTATATGTATGAGCCCGTGGGTGGAAATTTGTATGACGTGTTCATTCATCTGGATCAGATTCAAACCACAGATCCCACCCATTTCACCATGCCGGTCGATATAAAGATAACCACCTCCTCCATGGAGACCACAGTTGTGGCATTCAATGATCCCCGGCATGAAGATTTCACGGTGCGAGTGGTCTCTCCGGTTACCAGCCTGAACCTGGATCCGGATAAGTGGATTCTGAGAAAGACATACTCTGCCTCCTATGGAATTAACATAGTCACCACAGATCTGCCCTCTGCACCTCAGTTCGCCCCATATGCAGAGACTCTGGTGGTTAAAGGAGGAACCGGACCTTACCGATGGGAGGTGGAAAGTGGCAATCTTCCTGATGGGCTGGAGCTGGATTCCTCAACCGGTATCGTCTCTGGGATTCCCACAGTGTTGGATAGCTTCGATTTTACCGTCAAGGTTACCGATTTGGGCTCACCCACCGATACCGATACCCAACAGCTTTTCATCTTAGTTTACGAGAGCTCATTTGTGCGGGGAGATGTCAATCACGATTCGGTGATAGATGTGGGGGATGTGGTCTATCTGATCAACTATCTTTATGAAGGAGGTCCGGAACCTGTGCCTTGGGAAGCAGGGGATGTGAATTGTGATGGCACAATTGATCTCTCAGATGTGGTCTATCTGATCAACTATCTTTACAGGGAAGGACCACCACCATGTTAGAATGCTCTCTATGGTGATGTGGAGGGGATTGAAAGTCTCGAACCATAAATATAAGTTACCATATAAGGGGAGCAAAATCGCCCCGATCCTTTCACCAGGATCGGGGCAATTTTTTTAACTTAATCCTAAGATTTCCTCACTTGTTGTAGCAGGACTTTGTAGTTCCGATGCTTTCGATTGACGGTTTTTCCGTGCGGGATAACAATATCACACTGAAACTCATCCGTTTTTTCCCTACACTATGAAGATAGAAGGTGGAGTCCCCCCTCATTATACTAAATTCCAATGTTGTTTCTAATGGAGGGTTGGGTTTAAAATTAGCTTCAGAAAATTTCCTTCAGCAGTATTAAAAAAGCCCCACCAGAGAGGCGGGGCTTATAAAAGCAAAAGCGGAATCTTTGGGTTTCTACTTGGTTTTCTCGTAGACTTTAGTCATTATCACCTGTTCCTGAGGTCTGTCTCCCGGACCGGTTGGAACCTGAGCAATTTTGTCCACCACGTCCATCCCCTTAACCACCTTGCCGAAGACCACATACTTTCCGTCCAGTTGGGGAAGATCTTTAAGACAGATATAAAATTGACTTCCAGCAGAGTTGGGGTCCTGAGAGCGAGCCATACCCAAATAGCCTCTGAGGTGTTTCGTATCTGCCTTCTCAAACTCTATGGTGTATCCTGGACCTCCGGTTCCATTGCCCAGAGGATCGCCTCCCTGAATGACAAAGTTGGGCACTATGCGATGAAAGGTGAGGCTGTCATAAAATCCACTTAGGACCAATCTTAAGAAATTTTCAGCGGTCTTGGGTGTTTTGTCCCAGAAAAGCTCCAGTTCGATGGTGCCGAAGTTAGTCTCCATCACCACATGAGGATTTTTCTCCCTTACTATCGGCTCCTTGGAGATGGGTTTGGCTGCCTTTTCTGCTTCGCTTACCTGTTCGGATGGCTGCTCCTTTTTTTGCGTTTGAACTTCCTCTTTTTTCCCACAACCGAAGAGAAAGAATACCCCCACCAGTGAAAAGATTAAAACCTTTTTCATTCGACTCTCCTTTGAGTTTATCGATTACAAGGGGACAGTTAAAAAGTTAAAAAAAGTGTTTTTCGGATCACCTCCTGTGGGAAAAAGGGTTCTTTTGCTTTCAGGTTGAAGAGAAGATACAAAGCTGGGGAACGGTTGTCAAGATAATAATATCCAATCTTCTAAAAAAGCTGTCTTAGATTATGGACTTTTTGATTTTTCCCACCTTCAATAAAAACTCATAGAATCCTGTGATAGCAATTGTTTTGGAGAAGACCCTAAAATAAAAACTTCCCGCTAAAAGGCTTTTCTTCTAAAGATCATCATACATCGCAACACAAAACAAAAAAGAGCACCGTTTTTGATCGGTGCCCTTTTTTGGCATCTAAAAGCAAACTACACCAAACCTTGCTCGAGCATGGCATCAGCTACTTTTATGAACCCAGCGATGTTTGCGCCTTTCACATAGTTTACGAAATTACCTTCCTTTCCCTGCTCTACGCATTGTTGGTGAATAGCTTTCATGATCTGGTTCAATTTTGCATCCACCTCTTCTCGGCTCCAGGACATTTTCTGGGAGTTCTGAGACATCTCCAAGCCTGAGGTGGCCACGCCGCCAGCATTAGCCGCTTTAGCTGGACCAAAAAGGATCTTGGCATTCAGGAACACCTCAATGCCTTCTAAGGTGGTGGGCATGTTCGCACCCTCACCCACAGCAATGCACCCGTTTTCAACCAAAGTCTTGGCATCGTTTTTATCTATTTCGTTCTGAGTGGGCAGAGGGAAACGCAATATCACATTTCACCTCCCAGGGACGTTTACCCTTAACGAACTTACAGCCAAACTTATCCGCATATTCTTTAATGCGTCCACGTCTTACGTTTTTGAGCTCGAAAACGAAATTGAGCTTTTCTTGATCAATGCCATCGGGATCATAGATGTAACCATCAGAGTCAGATAAGGTAACCACCTTTGCTCCCAATTGAATCAACTTCTCTGTGGTGTATTGGGCTACATTGCCAGAGCCAGAAACTGTACAAACTTTACCTTTAATAGACTCTCCCTTGGTCTTTAGCATTTCCTCGACAAAATAAACACATCCATAGCCTGTGGCTTCTGGCCTGATCAAACTCCCCTCCAAGCAAGTCCTTTCCCGGTGAGGACTCCGGTGAACTCATTGTTAATTCTTCTATATTGACCGAACAAGAAACCGATCTCTCGGGCACCCACTCCTATATCGCCCGCTGGAATATCGGTATCTGGCCCAATATGCCTTTGTAGCTCGGTCATAAAGCTTTGACAGAATCTCATCACCTCATTATCAGATTTTCCCTTCGGATCAAAATCTGATCCCCCCTTGCCTCCTCCCATGGGAAGGGTAGTTAGAGCGTTTTTGAATACCTGTTCAAAGGCGAGGAATTTCAGGATACTTAAGTTGACCGTGGGATGAAAACGAAGCCCGCCCTTATAAGGACCGATGGCACTGTTCATCTGTATGCGGTATCCCCGATTGATCTGGATTTCTCCATTATCGTCCATCCAGGGAACCCGAAACATGATCACCCTTTCGGGTTCGGCAATCCGCTCCAGGATCTTTGCTTCCTGATATTTCGGATTCTCCTCTATGAAAGGCATTAGAGAGTCTGCCACCTCCCGCACCGCTTGATGAAATTCGGGTTCGCCCGGATTCTTTTTGATGATTTTTTGCATAAACTCTTCCACCTTGGCAGATGATCTCTCCTTTACAGCAGTTATCTCCATGGTCGGTTCTTCTTTGGTTTGAGGTTTATTGTTTTATCTAAGTTCCTTTTCACAGATAAACCGTGCTTGTGAAATTTTTCTCAAAACTTAAGACACTACGATTTTTTTCTCAAATCTTTTAGACCATTTCCCCGATGGATTAGCGGATTGATCACCCAAGACTTATTTTCCAACCAACTACCTCATCTCTGTTCCTTACCGATCCCCTGCACAGGGATAGAACAAGCAGTCTTTTTGTTATACGCTTTTTTCTATTTTTGTCAAGAAAAAGTAGTTAAAAACTGTAGATGCCAAATGCAAATCACACACTTTTTTAAGGAAAAGGAAAAAACAGGAAACACCCAGGAGGTTGCCA
>JAOZNS010000010.1 GCA_029933635.1 Candidatus Zixiibacteriota bacterium
ATTTCCATCTTTGACGTTTTGCTCTAAATTTTTGTTAGTAGCGGCGATGACTCGGGCATCCACCTCGATGGTCTCCACCCCTCCCACCCGATTGAATTTTTTTTCCTCCAAAACCCTCAAAAGCTTAGCCTGTATAGTGGGGGAGACCTCGCCGATTTCATCCAAAAAGATGGTGCCCGAATCCGCCAGTTCAAATCTGCCCAATTTTCGGGCGTATGCTCCGGTGAAGGCACCCTTCTCATGACCAAAAAGCTCTGACTCCAGCAGAGTTTCAGTTAAAGCGGCACAATTCACCGTGATTAAAGGTTTATCCTTCCTTTTGCTTTTCCTGTGAATGGCTCGGGCCACTAGCTCTTTGCCGGTGCCACTTTCGCCCAAAAGCAACACGTTGGCGTCAGTTTTGGCTACCTTCTGCACCAACTCAAATACCCCTTTGACCTTTTCGCTTTTTCCCACAAATTCATCTAACCCCGCTTTCCCTAAATCTTCCTGCAACTGAAGATTCAGGGCTACAAGCTTTTGTTTTTCCACTATCTTGTCCACCAGAAGCTTCAATTCCTCTAAGGCAAAAGGTTTTATGATATAATCTGCGGCTCCTGCCTTCATAGCTTCCACCGCGGATTGGGCAGTGGCGTAGGCGGTCATCATGATCACCTCAGTCGATCGATTTAATTCCTTGGCCTTCTTTAAGACCGCCATCCCATCCACCGGCTCCATCTTCAAATCGGTTATCACCACGTCATAGGTATTTTTCTCCAAAAGCTTTTGGGCCTCTTCTCCGCTGGTGACCGTCTTCACAGCATAGCCGGCATCTTTTAGGGTGCCCTCAATTAAGATCCCCATCTTCTTCTCATCATCTACCACCAATATTTGTGCCATAGCAATACCTCTTCATAATTTTCTATAAGAGTTTGGGACCTGCTCCACCATCCACTTAATCTGTCGATCCAATCGGCAATTTGATCACCACCTTAGTCCCTTGGCCAGGCTTGCTTTCCACAGTGATTGCCCCCTGATGCTCCTTAACGATCTTTTGCACCACGTAAAGCCCCAATCCGCTTCCTTTGCTCTTGGTGGAGAAGAAGGGATTGAAGATCTGTTTTAAATCTTTTTTCCTTATTCCTCTGCCGTTGTCTTCTATCTCCAACTGCACGAATCTGTCTTGCCGCTTCAACCTGATATTTACCACACCGCTTCGCTGGATAGCATCCTTGGCGTTCATCAAAAGGTTTATGATTATCTGCCTGATCCCGCCGGGATTGACCTCAACCTGCGGGAGATCGTCTTCTGTGTTCAAAAGAACTTGAATCTGGCTTTTTGAAAATGTTCCTTTAAGTTGCTCAACTATCTTGGTCACCAAAGGGGTGATATCCAGCCTTTCTTTTCTTTTCGGCTCCAAGCTGGCAAACTCCAGATATCCGGTTAAGATATCGTTTAATCGATCCACCTCCTCGGGGATGAAATCCAAAAGTTCATCCCGGTTTTTCTGATTTGCTGAACGTAACCTTTCTGCAGTTCCCTTGATTATTCCCAAGGGATTTCTGATCTCGTGGCAAATGGAGGCTACCATCTCCCCCATGGCTTGAAGCGCACTGGTTCTGACCACCGTATGCTCCATCTTTCTTAGGTGAGCGGTTATATTCCAGAAGAGGACAGCCAGAAGGATCATCCCCAAAAGGCTGAGCACAAATGCCCCGATGATGGTTTTCTTGAAGTTTGAAAGCACCTTAAAAAAGTCAGCTCCGGCCTCCACCCCCAAGACGGCGATAACCTTTCCTTCCGAATCATAAATGGGAGCAAATCCACTTTCAAAGAAGTAATCCCCAACCTGATACAGATGAGAATATGCTTTAGTTCCAGCCATAGCTTGGGTGATGGCGGCTAAATCCAGGTTCAGAAATACCTCTGAGCCGGAATCAGCAGGGGGATTTAAGATGTTGTTGTAATCTAAGTCTAAGATAAATATATCTACCAACTGGTTATCTTCCTTTACGTTGTTGAGCAGATTCTTAATCTCCTCATATGCCACGGTCTTTTCCCTTGCTTTTAAGACCTTTTCCAGGTTCAAGCCAAATGCAGTGGCGCTAGCGATGTTAGCCAATCTTTGGCCCAATTGCCCAATCAGATAAGACCTTATCTTTGAATAGATATACCAGTTGCTGGCATTGAAAACTACGATCACCAGAACGACAAAGAGGATCATCCCGAAGGAATATCTTCCTGGGCTGAAGCGTCGCATCTTAACTGATAGAAGATAAAAAAGCTCAAATAAATTAACGGATTTTCACCCGTTTTGAAGATATATTAAAGGATGGGAGGATGTCAAGCTCGATTTGTCCACTTTTTGCGGATTTTACCTCAAGGTGATTTATTTTTGCTCCCCTGAGCAAACCAGAGGTTTGAAAAATGCTCAATTGGTGAGGTTGGTCCTCTTTTGGATTTGAGAGCTGTTGTGTTTTTATTGGCTTTATTTCTTTTTGGCTTTTTCTTTTTTCTGTTGCTGTTTTACGAATTGGCCAAAGCTAATCTTATCATAAAGATCATCCTTCACCCAGTTTAGAATATATAAAAACTCCTCCGCACCCGCATACCCTCGGCGGGGTGCAATTCGCTCACCGGAGGGCTTAAGAAACCAGGTGACCGGATAGGCGCGCACTCCATACTTTCCTGCCAGTTGTCTTTCGGTGATCTCTCTGTCGTTCACCTTAACCTTCTCTCCAGATTGACCATTCACTTTAATTGCCACATAACTTTCGTTTAAAACCTTCCTTACCCCTTCATTCCCGAAGGTATACCTATCCATCCTCTTACACCAGCCACACCAGGTGGCATAGAAGTGGACCATTATGTGTTTTTTCTCTTTCTTGGCTTTGGCTAACCCCTCGTCATACTTATACCAGGTCAGCTTGATTTCCTTCTTCTCCAAAGGATTTTTCTTCTTCCCCCCTTTTTCCGAGGCTGGCTTGGAGCAGAAGACGCTGTCAGCCCTTAGGGTAATCAACCAAGCAAGGATAAGAAGATAGATAAGGTGTCTTTTCATATTTTCTTCCTTTCTCCGCAGGATCCATAGGACAGGTTGCTATAGTTTCGGACTTGTGCAAGGGATACGTGAATGTCCAAAATGGCGTTTGCAAGATGCAGATGGACCGTTTGGTCTCCTGAGCTCAAGTGAAGATAAAAATCGTTGAGGGTTTTATGGTTGAAAAGGGTCATACTTTTAAACATGAAATCTATCCATGCCCGATTGGTTTTAGGTTTTGCCTCATTTTATGTCAAATAGAAAACCTTTTAGCCGAGATCGGTTATATTCGAATTTGGTAAAGCTGGCTGTATTTGGTTTTGAGATAATCCATCAGCGGGCGGTGGGATAATGGTTTTCCGGTAACCACCTCCACCAATTTCTCTGCCCGATACCGTTGACCCTGAAGGTGGATCTTCTTTCTCAACCATTCTCTGAGATTTTTAAACTCCCCTTTAGCAAACTGCTCTTCTAAATCTCCCAATTCTTTTTTAGCTTGGGCGAAAAATTGTGCAGAATAAAGATTCCCCAAGGAGTAGGTGGGGAAATAGCCGATGTAGCCTGAACTCCAGTGCACATCCTGCAGACAGCCCCGAGCGTCATCAGGAGGAGTTAGGTCGAAGTAACTTTTGAACTTGTTGTTCCAGACTGCGGGAATGTCCTTTGGCTGTAGGTCGCCACCGAAGAAAGCCTTCTCGATCTCAAACCTGACCAGAATGTGAAGGTTATAGGTCACCTCATCAGCCTCAACCCTAATAAATGAGGGTTTAACCTGGTTTATGGCCAAGTAGAAATCGTCAAATTTGACATCTTTCAAAGCTTCCGGATAGACCTTTTTCGCTTTGGGGAAAAAATGTTTCCAGAACGGCTTACTGCGCCCCACCAGATTTTCCCACATGCGGGATTGGGATTCGTGAATTCCCAAAGAGACAGCATCGCCACAGGGAGTACCATAACGTTCTGGATCCAGGCCCTGTTCATATAGGCCATGACCAGCCTCATGGAGTATACCAAAAAATGCTTGGGCGAAGTCATTGGGGTTATATCGGGTGGTGATGCGCACGTCTCCCGGACCTATCCCGGTGCAGAAGGGATGAACCGTGACGTCCAGCCTTCCCTTTTCGAAATCGTATCCGATGGCAGAAGCCACCTCTTTGCCGAATTGCTTTTGGCGTTCAACTGGATAATTCCTTTGCAGAATTGAGGTATCAGGATGCTTGCCTGAGCTGGCTACGGCTTTTACCAATTCCACCAGCTCCTGGCGAAAATCGGCAAACACCTTTGCTACTTTCTCAATGGTCGCTCCTGGCTCGAAATCGTCCAAAAGCGCATCATAGGGATGCCTTTCATAGCCTACCGCCTCTGCCTGCTGGCGTTTCAGCTGGATTATCTTTTCCAGATAAGGCAAAAAGATCGAAAAATCCGACTTTTTCCTTGCCTCCGCCCAAACCTCATGAGCCACTGTGGTCACCCTGGTGAGCTCCTCCACCAGAGATTGAGGAATCTTGATCAGTTTCTCATATGAGTGTTTTATCTCCCTAATATTAGCCGATTCAAAACTGTCTGGATCATTTATCAGAGGGCTCTCCTCCAGCTGTTTTAGAAGATCGCCTATCTCCGGAGAGGTGGCTTTTTGGTGCCTTATGCCGGCCAAAAAAGCCAGTTGATTTCCCCGATGTCGAACACCTTCTTTGGGCAGGTAAGTTTTCTGATCCCAGTCCAGAAGCGACATACATGAATTTAGAAGATAAATCTCCTTGCTTAAACTTAAAAGACGATCGTAAGCTTTTCTGAAATCATCTGTCATGATTTGAGTCTCCTTGACTTTGAAGTTCTCTGACGAGGATTAAGTCCTTGCAAATCGTGTCTTAATATATAATAAAATCCTGGCTATTTAGCAATACTTAAAAATTCATATTTCGCAGATTTTGAACGGAAATGATGGACTTAAGATTTGTTGGATGGATGGCTTTTTCGTCTCAGGTGGAGTCTGAGGCTCATTTGGACCACCACAATTCCCAGGGAGTCAGCTAAGAAATCAAAGAACTCGCAACTTCTTCCCTGAACAAATTTCTGATGGAGCTCATCCGAGATCGCATAGGCAACTCCCACAAGACAGCACAAAAGAAAGACATTTTTGTTGAAAAACTCCTTTTTGGAGCTGGAGAATGCTAAAAATAGAAGAAAGGAGAAGATGCCGTATTCTCCGAAATGGAGGATTTTGTCTCCAAACTCAAATCCTAAGGATGGAGGGTTTATTTGAGGTATAGCAGAGACAGCGAAGATCAGAAGCGCATATATCAACGCAAGATATCTAAAAAGGAAGACTTTAGTGTGCCACACGGCTCTCTCTCCACGCTAAGCTCATACCAAAATAAGTGATGAAGTCACTTTTTGCAAATTCTATTTGAGACGTTTGTGTGGTGGTTCACACTGACCCAGGGCTCGGAGAAAAAATCGAGAGGCTCCTGAATCTGTGGGTTTTGCAACTTTGATCGTGGATTTGAGAAAATGGGCCGTCTCAGGTGGTCAGTTGCCTTCCCAACGGCTGATCCTGAGTTGACGTATCCCATAAGTCGAAAGATTTTGTTAAAAACCATGGAGGGCGGAAACCTTAGCTGTTTCCCTTTGGAAGAAACGAACAGAGTTTATTCATCTTTCAGAAATTTACTTGTTCAGACCAAACTTTGCGGTCCAAAGAAGACGTTTTTTCAATCTGTCCTTTCGAAAGCTCTCTAAATAAAGACTTGACAAAACCGATAGCTTATATTAAGCTACAAGATGATAGCATGATGGCCAAAAAGTAAATTTAAGCAAGGATCATCCGGATGTGGAGAGTTTTTTCTTCTGGGAATGAGCCAAACCAGGAGGGATCGTCCACGAGATTACCTTTTGTGATTGTTCAACTTATCTGCTCTTTTGCAATCTTGATTTTTGGATTTTGGGGATAAGTTGATTAATCACCCGTTGGTGGATTTTTCATCTAAATCATGCTGTATCAAAGACAATCTCAGTTGAACATAAAGCAAGGAAGGCTCATGAGCATAAATGTTTTGGATGAGGACATCGAGAGAGTGGCTAAAGACGAGGGCTTAGAGCCTGCCTTCATAAGGCAGGGGATGGAGGAAGGGACCATAGTTATTCTCAAAAACAGACTACACCAATGGGCCCAGCCGGCTGGAGTAGGTAAGGGGCTGAAGACCAAGGTAAATGTAAATCTGGGCACATCCCCCGACCGAGTCGATTTTGACCTGGAACTTAAGAAGCTGAGAATCTCGATGGAATTGGGTGCGGACACGGTGATGGATCTTTCCACTGGAGGAGAGATAAGGGATCTGCGGATTGAAGTTTTAAAAGAGGCAAAAATCCCAGTGGGGACCGTCCCGATATACGAGGCGGTTTGCAGGCTGGCTCAGCAGAGAAAATCGCCTGAGCAGATGACCAAGGAGTCTCTTTTCTCCGTCATCGAGGATCACCTTAAATCTGGCGTGGATTTTATCACCGTCCATTGTGGTTTGACCAGAAGGGCCCTTCCTATAATTGATGAAAAAAGAAGGATCACCGGCATCGTCAGCCGAGGTGGATCGTTTCTTTACAGATGGATGAAACATAACCATAAGGAAAACCCTTTGTATGAGTATTATGATGAACTTCTGGATATGGCCAAGGAATATAATGCCACCTTGAGTTTGGGAGATGGTTTAAGGCCAGGAAGCATAGCTGATTCCACCGATCGCACTCAGGTGGAGGAGCTTTTGGTTTTGGGGGAGCTGGTGGATCGAGCAAGAGAAAAAGGGGTGCAGGCTATGGTGGAGGGTCCAGGACACATCCCCATTCATGAGATCAGAGCCAACGTAATGCTGGAGAAAAAACTTTGTCATGGGGCACCTTTTTATGTTTTGGGTCCCTTGGTGATAGATTGTGCTCCTGGCTACGATCATATCGTCTCCGCCATTGGGGGGGCGGTGGCGGCATCTGCAGGAGCAGATTTCTTATGTTATGTCACCTCCTCCGAGCACCTGAGTCTGCCGGATTTGCAAGATGTGAGGGAGGGACTGATCGCCTCCAGAATTGCAGCTCACGCGGCTGATATCGCCAAAGGGGTGAAGCTGGCAGATCAAAGGGATAACCTCATCTCCCGAGCAAGAAAAAGCTTTGATTGGGAGCAGATGATCAGTTTGAGTCTGGATCCAGAAAAAGCCAGAAAAAAGAGAGGAAAAATCGGATCAGATTTCCAAAAATGCACCATGTGCGGGGAATTCTGCGCCATGCGAGGAAATATGCTTTAAGGAATTTACAACTTTCTTCGATTTGGATTTCTTCGTTTCGAAAAATTTAGGTTAAGACCAAAAATTTGGCTGATTATTTTCGGTCAATTTAAGGTTTGTTCCGCCGAATATTAGCAGAGAAAGTTAAATGTCTTAACTCTTCAAAAAATGGAGGAAGTGATGAGCCGCCCCCGTTTTTTTACCCATCTAATTTCAGTTTTTTCGATGGCATTGGCAGGGATGATTTTTTATTCGTCCTCTTCCTTTGCCCAGAAGGATCTTTTCGGCAAGCCAGATACTTGTCGAATTGTGGTAATCCAGGATGGAAAAACCAACCAGGTGGTTGCATCCGTCTCCGTCTTCAACGACGAAGAGCTGGCGGCGATGACTCTGCCCTTTAAGTATGGTAACGGCAAAAGCCCCATCAAGTGCGACTCGGTCAAATTCTCAAAAACCAGGGTGGAGTATTTCGCCATGAAGAGCCAGCTAATCGATACAGTGAAGCAGACGGTTTTGATCGGATTGATCGCTGATATGTCTGGAACCAAGCCTCCGCTGAAAAAGGGAGATGGTGAGGTGGCCAGAATATATTTAACCCTGCCTAAGGGTCAGAAATTCCAAGATGTCTTCATGGATACCACCTGGATCAAGCCCTTCAACGTATTGAAGTTCGTCACTCCCGACGTGAAGGGGATATTCCCAGCATTCGATAACTCCAGGGCTTTGATAAGGGGTGGAATACCTCTCTCATCCCCCGGCAAGAAGAAATCGGAGGTCCCATCCAAGGGGAAAAAGGAAATCAAGGGGGAAGAGCCTCCAAAGCCTCAGCCAGAGGAGAAAAAATAAAAGAGCAGATGGAGCTTGACTGAGGTTTTTTAATCAATCCACCCGATTATGGAGGTTAACAGCTCACAATGGGTCAAAGTTTGCTTTCAGACACACTATCCTCCACCAGGTTAGCTGAAATTTTGTAGTGGAAGTTTAAAAGAAAGTTACTTTCTTGATTTATCGGACTTAGCCACACTTTTGTAGATAGATTAAGTCCCCTTTTATAAGAGGTAGATAAGTATCTTTTTTGTCAACAAAGGTGAAATAAGTTGACTATGGAAAAATAAAAGATGGGAGTGCCTGGTTAAATATTAAACAAATCTTTTGATTGACAAATCTATGATGCGGATTATATTATAAATGGGAAAGATTAGAACCTCTTTGAAGGAAACTTGCGTTCAAAGGAGACATAGCTTTTTTTAGTGAAGCTTACCAAATCTTCGGGGCCAAAGTGTAAATGGGGTACGAAGAAATTAGCTAACATCAGGATTGGATGGAGGTAGCAATGAAGATTTCAAAAATCTTATCTATGGTTGTGGTGTTTTTTTGGGTGGCTTTTGTTTTTTTAGACGTTTCGGCACAAAAGGTGATGCAGGCCAGAATTCATCTGGCTGAGAAGGCTCAGATGAAGGAGGTTTTTAAGCTCAATCTGGATATCGCCTATGTCAAATATGGAAGATATATCGATATCATAACCGATCAGGAGGAGATAGATCAGCTTCGCTCCTGGGGATATGATGTGGAGATCATACATGAGGATGTGGTGGCTTTCTATCAGAGTCGATTGGACCGGACCAAAGACATGGGGGGTTATCATACCTATAAAGAGGTGGAGGCGGTTTTAGATTCGATGCACAACCTTTATCCTTCCATCACCACCGGCAAGATAGATATCGGTCATAGCCTTCAGGACAGCGTCATCTGGGCTTTTAAGATATCGGACAATCCGATGGTGGATGAAGATGAACCAGAGGTTTTTTATAACTCTTTAATCCATGCGCGTGAGCCTGCTGGCATGGAGGTGCTTTTATATTTCATGTGGTATCTTCTGGACAATTATGGAACCGATTCTTTGGCCACCTATCTGGTGGACAATCGTGAGCTATGGTTTGTTCCGGTGGTCAATCCAGACGGCTACTGCTACAATCAGATCACCAACCCTGGTGGTGGGGGGATGTGGAGGAAGAATCGACGATACTGTGGGGGAGGGGATTGGGGGGTGGATCTGAACCGAAACTTTGGTTACATGTGGGGATATGATAATTATGGCTCCAGCCCTTATTGTTCCGACGAGACCTATCGAGGAACCGGACCATTTTCCGAGCCAACAACACAGGTAATCCGGGACTTCATCATAAGCAGGAATTTTGCGATGTCTCTGGACAATCATACTTACGGGGAGTGGCTTCTCTATCCCTGGGGTTATGATTACATCTACACCCCTGATCACAACCTCTTTGTGGCTATTGCGGAATCCATGGCTGTCTTCTGCGGATATGTTCCTGCAACCTGCTGGGAAGCCATGTATCCGGTGAATGGTGGAAGCTTCGACTGGGAATATGGAGACACCACCTCAAAGCCCAAGATTATCGCCATCTCTCCGGAGATCGGCAATGATGGTGATGGATTCTGGCCTCCTTCTGACCGAATATTGCCGCTCTGTCAACTCATGCTCGAACCAAACCTGTTGTGGGCTGAGCTGGCGGATAATCCATACAAGATTCTTCCACCTGCTTCGCCCGTTCTGGCGCCACTCGATACGGTCCTGCCCGATTACACCGTCTTCTGGTCCTTCCAAGATACCTTAAATCCTGCCTCCGTCTTTGAGCTGGTGGAGATGAGTGGATTTGAAAGGATCGTATATGATGTGGAGGGCGGATATTCAGACTGGGATCTGGATGGGTTTACCATCTCAGCCTCCAGAAGCCACTCGCCCACACATAGTTTTTATTCTGGACAGGATGACCATCTAAACAATAAGGTTACAACCCAGAACGGCATAAGCGTGCAACTCGGGGATACCTTAAAGTTTTGGTGCTGGTATGAGATTGAGACCGATTGGGACTACGCCTATGTGGAGATCTCCACCGACGGTGGAAACAGCTTCTTTTCCCTGCCAGGGAATATCACCACCAACTACAATCCTCACGGAAACAATATGGGAAACGGAATTACCGGTTCCTCAGGAGGATGGGTGGAAGGGATCTTTGATCTCTCCGATTATGTGGGAGAGCAAATATATCTTCGCCTCCGCTATGTGACCGACAGTTACGTTAACTACGAGGGATTTTATGCAGATGATATCTTCCCCTTCGAAACCTATCAAAGTGTGGTCTCCCTTTCCGATGCCATAGTGGACACTTTTTTTGAGATCTCCGGCCAGGAGGAGGGAACTTACTTCTATAAAGTTAGGGCAAAAGATATCCAGAATCAGTGGGGATTGTGGAGCAACGTGGAGAAGGCGGTGGTTGTTGGGGCTTTCCTCCGAGGAGATGCTAACGGTGATGGTGTCATCACAATAAGCGATGTGGTCTTCTTGGTGAGCTATCTTTATAGGGGAGGTCCAGCTCCTGATCCGTGGGAGGCGGGAGATGCCAACAGCGATGGTCAAATAAATCTGGGTGATGTGGTGTATTTAATAAGTTATCTATTCAGAGAAGGACCACCTCCGACGAAATGAGGGAGGTTTCATAAAAAAGATAAAACGAGTTTTGTAAAATATCTCAAAGCCCCGGGAGCGGGCTGTCTGAGTTTCCCTTATTGCCCCCCTTTTTACCCCCTTTTTCAGACGCCCGTTCCCATTTTTATATTTTATATATGTTAAGTGCAGAATAAGATCCATATAAAATCCCACACCTTTGGAGAGTCAACTATCAGAGCCAAAAATATTGGGTCTTTCTTGTTTAAGTTGGGAGATTTAATGTAGGTTATCGTATTTGAGAGGGAAAAAGAAAAGCATCGATTCATAGCGAAAAAGATCAGCCTAAAAGGGTGGGGTTGAAAATCACTCATTTTTGCTTTTTCTACCCCTCACCCCGACCCTTTTCCCCAGGGAGAGAGGGAACTAACTTTTGATTTGTCAACATTGTGGATTTTAAATCATGAAGGTGCAATCTGAATGCGAAAGAACCAAAATATTTAATTCTTTCCAAGATATTACAAATTCGGTATCGTCTTTATGGTGATAAGGATGGCTTCAGAGTTTATAAGGGGTGGTATGGATTTGAAATTTGATGACCAAGATGATAACGATCTCTTCTTTAAAAAGTCTTTTTTTCGGAAAGGGAAAGAACACAAAATCGGTGAAACTTTCTGGGGAGGGGTCTAACATTTCAGTTAATCAGAAATTTTCGGTGATAAAAAGGACTGATCAAAAAATCAAAGATTTTCCCACCTCACCTATTTCCAAAAGGAGTGCATACCTGGATCAGGGTGAGCTTCTTTTGTCTCAATCCAGCTTTTATGATAATTCGTTTCGCATCAGACTTTTTCGCTTTTTGAGGGATAATATTCCCATCTTGAATTCTGCAGTCTGGACCTGGACTCGCATATGCGCATCTCCAGGAAACTTTGAGCTCAAGGGCTCAGAGGTTCCTTCTGACGTAGAGAAAGGCACGGAGGCGATCAAGAGTCTGGATCGTCGCATCTATCAACATGACTTCCAAAAATTCGGAGGAACGGATGCACTTCTGTCACAGTTCTTCAGGTCCCTTTTCACGGATGGAGCGGTTTGTGGCGAGCTGGTCTTGGCGCCCTCGAAAGATAGATTGGATAAGTTTTATTTCATCGATCCTGCCACCATCAGATTTAGGCTAAAGGATGGAAACACCTGGGAACTTCTACAAAAGGTGGATGGGTCTCTTTTAAGATTAAACCCATACTCCACCTTCTATCTGGGATTGGACCCTGATCCAAATGATCCCAGAGGGAAAAGTATCTTGGGCTCTATACCATTTGTGGCCCGAGTGGAGCAAAGGCTTCTGGAGGACATGCAGAAGACCATGCATAATGCTGGCTACCATCGTCTCCATGTAAAGATAAAGCCTCCGGAGAGATTTTCTGGCGAATCGGAGGAGGGGTATCTTTCCAGGGCGAACAAATATTTTGAGGATACCGTGGATATGATGAAAAAGCTTGCCCCGGAGGATAACCCCATCACCTGGAACGATGTGCAGATAGAATACATCGGTCCATCCGGACACATCTCCTCCTCTCACTATTGGTATATCAATCACAAAGCCTTGATTGAAGACATATGTGCAGGGGTGCATCTTGATCCTTTCATTTTAGGTTACTCCTATGGACCGACCCGAAGCTGGGCCCAGTTCAAATATGAGCTGATTTTGAGAAACGTCGTCTCCATCCAGAGCTGTGCAAAAAGATTTCTGGAATGGATCCACAACATTGAATTGGCCTTACGGGGGGTACCTTTGGAGTATGTTCATCATTTCGACAATCGAAAGTTCTTTGGTATGCTGGAACAAAGGCAGGCAGAAAAGATTCATCTGGAGAACGTTATCCGCAAAAAGGAGGCGGGATTCATCACTCAGGAACAGGCAAAATGGGAGTTGGAGAACGTTGAATAGACCGCCTTCGAATTCATGGTGTTCAGGGTTGATAAACCAGTTTGGGTAGATTAAACGGGAAATGAATTGGCAAAATCAAAAAAGAGGTTCTGGCGAAAAGCCATTGGTGATCCGGTTTTATTTGCCCGAGAATTTCTGGACATCGACCCCCATCCGGGACAGGTAAAATGGTTGCTCAATTCCACCAAACCGGAAAATGCCCTCCACACCGGCAATCGCTGGGGGAAAAGCCTGGTTCAGGCTATCAAAATCCTCCACCTGTGTCTTTTCAAAATCAGAGATCCAAAATACAATCATATTCACAAATATGAGGCAGTGAATGCCTCCATCACCTTAGATCAAGCCAAGATCATCTTCGAGAATGTAATCCGGCTGATCAAAGGTAAACCGCCTTTGGAGAAGATGGTCAAGGATATAAAGTTCACTCCGTTCCCGCATATAATCTTCGGAAACGGAGCCATCTTCTGGGCAAGATCGACCCAGAGGAGAGGAGAGTATCTTTTGGGTCGGGATTATGATTATTTCAACTTCGATGAGGTGGCGTTTGAGCCCCATCCAGAATATGTGGTAAATCAGGTGATCATGATGAGATTGGCCGATCGAGCCGGGATGCTGGATTATACTTCAACCCCAAAAGGGAAAAACTGGTTTTACCGGAAATGCTGTGAGCTTCGAAAAAATCCCCGATCGGGTTACGTTCAAGATGGTGATTCACGGGAAAATCCTTGTATAAGCAAAGAATATCTGGAAAGAAAACTGAAAAGTCTTTCTCCGAGCAAAATTGAACAAAATATCAAAGGATTGTTCATCGATGATATAAATCAGGTAATAAAAGAGGAACATATTCGAGGCGCCATGACAGCCTCCACCGGCTTATCAGCTCCGGTGAGGGGGCACAGATATTGTCATGGCTGGGATTTGGCTCGCAAAAGAACGTTCACGGTTGGAATCACCCTGGACATCACCAAAAAACCTTATCAGGTGGTGGCTTTGGAAAGATTCCAGAGGGATTGGAAAGAGGTATACGAGGCGATTAGAAGAAGGCATAAAGAGTATGGAGGAGAGATAATAATTGATTCCACCGGACTGGGAGATGTGGTCTTATCCGAGCTTTCGGACATAAAACCCCGGGGATTCAATTTCGGCGAAAGAGGAGGAAAGGCAAAATCCGAACTCATTGCCAATTTAGAAAAGATGCATGCCCTGGGGCAGATTGCTTATCCTTACGTTGAGCAGATTGAGGAGGATGGGCAGTTGTGGACTCTGCAGGATGAATTAAGAAATTTTTACTGGGATAAAAATTCCGAATGTGATGCGGTGATGGCTCTGGCTTTAGCTTTGTGGCTGGTGAGAGATGGTGAAAGCTCAAACTTGATTTTGTTGCCCAGGGTGGAGAGAGTTTGATAAATCCATCCGTGGTCCGCCGTCCGCAGACCACCGCAAAAATCAGGTCAAAGGATTGAATAGATAATGGAAAAGAAGGCTCCAGCTCCTTCCATGGGAGGTATTATTTAGGGAGTTAAGGCGTAAGCCTTTTATAAAATCCTTAGGGACTAACCCCGAGATGGGCGATGGGTCAAATTTCGGATGAAAACCCGAAGATTTCGGCTACATTGAGGGTAGAATAATTTGTCTTTATAATCCCCCTTGATCCCCCTTTATAAAGGGGGGGATAAGCAAAGGTACACTGTAATAAAGTAGTCCCTTCAGTGTGAGCCACAGCAAATAAATGGTGAAGAATTATTTGAAGAGGAGAATCAAATTCAGCATTATCTTTTCTTGATCGTAGGTGCAGAGGACTTTGGCGTTGGCTCGATCATACATGGCCGCAAGTATACCCAAGGCATCCACCGCCAAGTCTCTGGCACTCCAGCCTTCACGATAAGCATCCTCATATTCCTTGTATAAGCCAAAAGAGAAGATCAAAAGCCCGGAGAGATATTTATTCATATGTTTCGATAATAATTTCTGGGAAGCATAACATCCGGTGAAATGCTGCCATTTGTCCGGAGCTTTTATATCCCAGTTTGCCTCATCCACAAAAAACCATGAGTCTCTGTGGGGATGGAGCTGTTTAAATCTGCCATCGCGAGGATAGTTCCAAGCATAAGATAAATTAGATAGGGCCAAAAGCAGAGTTATCAAGAAGAATAAGGTTTTCACTCTCAGCATCAATTACCTCCGGGTTCTTTCAGGGTCAACCTGTTTCCTCAAAAGTAAACCCCGCTTTTGGCGGGGTTTACCGGGGGAGCATCTGATCTCAAGATTATGTGAACTCTTGGGGCTTTATGGACTCTGCAAATCCCGCCAAAGGCGGGGGAAGTTTCTGAGTTCAGATGTCCAGAAACCTTGTTCTGAAAGAATACCCCAATCGATTTCCTCTCCATTGCTCAGGCTCAATTGCTCGGACCACCAGGATGGATGAAAAGTCAACTCAGACGGACGAGCTGGCTCTTCTAAGTCCTCAAAGCTCAAAAAGATGAAGAGAAACACGATCAGAATTCCAATGGCGACCAAAGTTGCGATGGAGGTCTTTTTTTCAATCTTTACCGGAACTGCCCGAACATAGCCGAAAATGAAATGCATATTCAGGTCCTTTCCTTAACTTCAACTTTCAATCATTGTTTTGAGCAAACCCAATGCCCGGGATTTCTACGATTGAAACTTTGAACCTAAGTTGTTGGGAGAGTTGAAGAAAAATCCAATAAAGGTTTCCTTTCAAGTCAAAATTTCAACCTTTTGTGTGCAGATTAATGCAGATTCTGTGAGGTTGGGTTCATTTTGGAGTAAAGGAGGAAGTTCAAACGTTCAAAAGTTGAAAGGTTCAGTTCCTTTGGCTCAAAAAAAGATGATTTTTTGTGGTGAAACAAATGGGTGCAGGATTGGTGAAAGGGAACCAGTTGGTTAAACGAATTCCACAGACTTTTTAGGACGAATTTTTGAAATTAAAAGGAGTTTAAGTGAAAGAGCTTCTGGCCTATGTGGGGGCAGAGTTAAAAAAGCCAACGGAGGAGATATCCGACGAGCTGGTCTTTTTGATCAACTCGCGCATAAAACCTCCCAAGCCGGTAACCAAGGAGGATATCTTCGTCCGAACCATGTTTTTGGTATCGGATGAGGTGAACTCCTATGGGGGTCATTTCCCCTTGGAGGAGCTTTGCAACATCGCCAATTTGGTGATTGACTCACCGGTGATGGTGGGGCATACCAGGGAGAAACTTCCCATTGCCAGAAACTTCAAAGCGGAGGTGTTGCAAAAGGAAGGTCGGAATTGGGTGAAGGTTTGGTTCTACTGGTTAAAAAGTGCTAAGGATGCTTTGTCCTTAAAAGAAAACATCGATCATGGAATATACAAGGAATGTTCCTTAGGATTTGTGTTTGAATTTCCCGAATGTTCCATCTGTGGGGAGGATATGAGAAGATGTCAGCACATTCCTTTCAAATCTTACCGAACGGAAGGGGGAGAAAAGGAGGCATATTTTAACTATCGAAACATAAGCCAGGTGCTGGAGACATCCTTGGTTTACCGGGGAGCGGTGCCCAACACCTCCATGTCTGATGAGCTGTGGTTATATCAGAAATGCGAGAGCTTGGATTCCCGCTCTTTCTCCCCGTCAGGAAGGATTCATAAAGATGTGGTCGAAGAGGCGTTAAAGCGAGCAGGGCTTTCGGATAAAGTGAAGCTGGTGGGTGGTGTTATGGAGCTTGGCTATTCAGATCATGATGTGGATCTGATCTGTCCCCCCCAGATGGAGGTGCTGGTTTTAGGGGCATTGCCCACCAGCTTGCGATCCCGAGTTCACTTCGTGAAAGACTTAAACAAAAAAATACCTGAAGTTATTCTCTTCAAATTTGTTCCCCCCACCAGACCAGAGAAGTTTAGTTCCCACTCAAATGAATTTTTTTACTTAGAGGACCTTTCCTCCTTTTCTGGTGAATTTTTGATAGAGCCCAAATATGATGGAATAAGAGCGCAGATTCATAAAAAGGAAAAGGAGGTTAGAATCTTCACAGACGAAGGTAATCGAATCGAAGATAAATTTCCCCATCTGGTAAAAGATGTCCTTTCCAATCCTTCAGAAAGTTTCATCCTGGATGGGGAGCTGGTGAAATACAAAGGGAATTCGCGCCTTTCCCATAAAGAGGTGGCTGGATATGTTCACAAAAAGTCTGATCTGTCCGCCAAAAGTAATAATTCTGAGGATGATTCTCATTTTAGATTTAAGCTGTTCGATCTGCTCTACCTGAATGGAAAAATAAAGACTTCGCTTCCGCTTGAGCAAAGAAAGAAGCTTTTGGACCAGAGTTTTCCGGATACCAATTTCATTCAGAAGGTGAAATATGAAAAAGTCTTCTCCACCGATCTATCCTCAAGAATCAAAGCCATAGCTACATCAGAAGGTGCAATGATCAAGGAGATCAGCTCAGGGTATTTCGAGGGAAAAAGCTGGTATAAGTGGAAAAGAAGTTTTGAGTTAGATGTTCTGGTGATGGGAGTGGAGAAAAACAAAGCGGGAAGTTTCAACTATACCTGTGCGGTTGGCTCAAGATCAAATCCTATCCTAATAGGGACCACCTATTCCACCTCGGTTGAAGCAAAAATAGGTCAGATAATCCGGGTGAGAGTTGATTACGTGACTAAGTCGAATGATCGTTTCACCTGGTATGCTCCAAGAGTTTTAGACAAAAGATCAGATAAAAAAGACCCGGATCCGATCTCGGTTCTGGAAAGAATGTCTGGCGACCGCAGTCCGCAGTCCGCAGAAAAAACCCTTCAGACACTGGAGGGCCGACAGCGGACCGTGGAGAGATTTGTGCTTCAGCTACACTGGTGGGGAAAGGCAAAGCACCATGACCTCAGGTTCCAGAAGGGGAAGGTGGCGACAGGCTTAACCATATTTGAGCTTGACCTCAATGAGCTGAACAAAGGGAAAAGATTTCTGTGTGAATGGAAGGATTATCACGATCCCAAATGGATGGAGATGGAGGGGAGGATACCTCCAGAAGAAGGTGGCGCCGAGGGCAATCCCTCAAAAAATTTGATCGCACAGATAAAAATCCTGGATAGAGGAAAATATCAAATTCTGGAAAGGAGACCGGACTTCTGCAGTTTCAAGATAGAGGGGAGGATCCTTAAGGGAATCTATCTGGTAAGAAAGGTTCGGCTGAAGGGTAGGGACAGATGGCTCTTCTGGAAACGGTTGACAGGCTAAATGCTCCGAAGGAGCAAAATTGATTTATCCAAGGCAGAGCAAGTGGGCTTGATAAACCAAACATCCTCGGGTTTGGATCTTTTGAGCGATTGAAGGATAGCTCTGGAAATTAAGCAACCTCAAAGGGGATAAATGCCATGGAGAACAACAAATTTTTTTCCAAAGTTCAACTATTGCAATTTTTGGCAGCTTTCTTTTTCACCGCTTTGGGGATCATCACCGCTTACTATACCACAATAGCGGGAATCAAGATAGACCTTTCCCGGAAGGCGGAATCGGCTGTGGTCAATCAGCTGGATAAAAGGCTTTCCAAAATAGAGGTGCTTTTGAATCAGAAATTTTTAACTAAGGAGGAATTTCACCGCTTCAGTCGGGATCTACAAAATAGATTAAATCGGATCGAATTTCAGCTTTCGCAAATGGATAGAGACTAACCCTGAATCAAAAGGGTTTTAGATTTACTGAGGAGTGAACATGGAGATACAGAATCTGATCAAAAACTTGGAAGAGTATAAACGATCCCTTCAGGATGAAAGCATCGAGCTTATCGATTTTGATCAGCTACAGGTTGACTTGGATAAGGCGGCTTTGGCCTTAAGTTCCCTGTATGCAAAGGAGAGAATCTGTGAAAGGCTGGAGGCTGAATTCAAATCGGAGATCAAGAGATTGGCCAAGGCTATCTGCCACGTAAAAGGAGATTCTACTTCCTGGAGCTTGGTGGAGAGACTTCTCCTTTCCCCGGATTTGAGTGCAGATGAGCTTCTTCTTCTGAGGGAGGAGATAAAGGAGGAGTTTAATCGGTGTTTTCATTCCACCCCTCGATCTAAGGTGATGGTGGATCTAACCGCACCTAACTTCAGGATTTCTGAGTTCAAAACTGGAGGAAAGATATAAATCTATTCCTAAAGCAAACAAACCTTCAGGTTTGTCTGAGAAAAAGATGGAGTGGAAGCTTCGCCCTATAAAGGGACATAAAAACAAAAAGGATGAAAGTAAAAACCAATAGTTGTGGGTGTGACGACCCGAAGGGATGTCCTAAAAGACAGTCTTCTTAAATCCACAGTTAACAGTTTCAAGTAAGGAGGAGAAAGTGGGAATCAGGGATCAAAACTTAGAAGCTATTGGAGCGGTGTATGCCACCTTCTCTATCAAACAGACTGGTGGCGTGGATGATCTGAAGGATAAAGATCTGGGCAAGGCGGTCACGCTTACCGGAAGCAATCAGGTGGGACCAGCAACGGATGGTTCAGTTTTTCTGGGGAAGTTGATCGATCTTACCTTAACCGACGCAGATGATGGAAAGAGGGTGGCAACGGTGCAGGTCGGTGGGGTGATGATGGTTCCCATCACCAGCACCTATCCTCAGGTGGGTGACCGTGTGGTGGGTGGGGCTGGTGGAACGGTTAAACAGGCACCCGCATTGACAGATTATGATCCGGCTGGAGGAAACATCGCCCGTGGAACCGTCATCGCGGTGAATGGCACCACCGAATGCACGCTGATTTTAAACTAATCAAGCAGTCGGCGGACAGCCGACAGTGGACTTTTCAAAAAGGAGAAAAAGATGGATTTAGAAAAATTATTGAACTCCAGTGAAGGAAAAAGGCTTTTGGAGTTGGCTAACTGGGAGAAACCTGTCTCCGCATCGGTTGATCTATCCAGAGCGAAGGAGATCAAGGTCACCCGGGAGACTTATCTGGAAGCACAATCAAAAGGCATGACCTTATCGGAGCTTCTGGAGACGGAGGAGTATGATCCCAGCGATTTAAATTCCCCCTTAGACGCTTTTGAGCGACAGCTGGCAGCGCATGATATAAGGGTGGGAGGGAGGAATCCTGTTACGGTGGAGCTTTTTTATCAGGGAGCACCCGCACTTCTACCTGAGTTCATGATGAGGGAGATCAAAAGAGGACAGAAGATGCGTCCGGAGCTGGACAAGCTCTTAGCCAGCACCAGCATGATCACATCATCCCGATATACCCCATTCTACGTCAACGTTTCGCCTAATCAGTCCAAGCTCTCCCTGCGACCGGTCGGAGATTCGGCAGAGATACCCACTTTGACCGTGGCGGAGCAACTCCATTCGGTCACCGTGCCGGATTATGGAATAACCTTGAAGACCTCCTATAAAGCTTTAAGACATCGCACCACCGCTCAGTTTAAAGTTCTTCTCTGGTTTGTTGGATTCAGGCTGCAAGCAGATAAGATGGGTTTGGCCATAGATACCATAATTAACGGAGATGGGAACGACAACGCCGCTACAGTGATAAACACCGCCACCTCTGGAAGCCTGGCCTATGCTGATTTGGTCACCCTGTGGAATGAGTTCTTCCCCTTTGAGATGAACACGATCCTCTGTCACAAGGATTTGATCAAGACCATCCTCATCATGGACGAATTCAAGGATCCCATGGCGGGGTTTAAGTTTCAGAGGACCGGCGATCTGGTATCCCCCTTAGGCTCAAGGCTGATAAGGTGTGATGATATCGCCTCTGATCTGGTGATTGGATTGGATAATCGCTTTGCCATCGAGGAGGTGGTGAGTCAGCCTCTGATGGTGGAATATGACAAGGTGATCGAGCAGAAATTAGAGGAGGCGGTAATCTCTGAGTCTGTGGCTTACGCCAAGGTGATCAAGGAGGCGGCTTTAGTTTTAGATACGGTGTGGTCATAAAACCGTCCGACGCCCACTGACCGCAGTCCGCAGTTTCCAGCTTTTTTTGAGGCAGGCAGCCGACTGCGGACTGCAGGCGGATAAGGAAAAATATCATGCAGAAACTAATTGATACGGTCAGCTCGTTTTATGCCACCGGCATTTGCCCTCAGGCTAAGATGTTTAAGGTCCCTTTTGGTCAACATCAGGATCGGATCGTGATCATCTATCCGCAAACACCCAATCGGGTGGTGTACCTATGGGCTGATCCACCCTATGAAAGCTGGTCTGATCCGGAAGAGATTGCTACAGACAGTGCGGATTATCCTCCCTCCGCCTACATGGACTCAGAAGGAAACATCTATGTGGTGTATACCCAACAGAACACTTTGAATCTGCTGGAGGTGAAGATGAGCTTCTCCCAGGGGTTGTGGAGCCTGGGAACGGTAAATACAGTGTGCGATGCGGGAGAAAATTATTTTCCCAGCATCATCAAGGACTCAACTAACAGGCTGTGGGTATCCTGGACTTATTACGACCCCTCTGCCGAAAGATATTTCGTGCATGTTAAAACTTCCCAGGACGATGGAGCCACCTGGGGAACAGGTCCCTCTGATCCGGGAACGGCTCTGACCAATGGAGCCGGTTCTTGTTTTTCCCAGCTTATCTTTCAATCACCTTACATTCGTTGCTTCTATTCGGATGACTCCACCCTTCTGGCTTATCGTTCGCATGAGATACAGGCTTCTGGATGGGATTCCCAACAGACCATCTATTCTGGTTCTCAGGTGGATGACAACTTCTGCGTGGATCTTTCCCCAGACAACAGGGTGGGAATCGTCTTTCCCGGAACAGCCTCCCTTTTATATAGAGAATTCGATGGGAGCAACTGGAGCGGAGTGTTCACAGTGGAGAGCGGTTTACCTGAATCCTTAGCCATAAAATTTCTGGATAAGGTTCCTTACGTCTTCTTTGCAAAAGACGTGGGCAGTGAACAGAATCAGCTTTTTTATTCTTATAAGGACGGATCGTCATTTGTATCGTCCGCGTGCTTCGAATCCGGACAGAAAAGCTTCGATAAGGTCTTCTGTTATGATGATTCAGCCACCACCAAGTATTACGATCGAACCGCAGAAGCCGAAGATTCATCCCCGGCGGACATATTTCATCCCACCTCCGGCGGATTGGTCCAGGATACCAATGATGCCTTATATCTGGGGATGGAGGCCAAATTCAATTTGGCGAAAATTCTGCTTTCCACCCCGGGAATCGGAGGTGAGATGAAGTGGCAATACTGGGACGGGGAAAGCTGGGTTGATTTTGTTCCTCAATCCGGCAGTTATCACTTGGATTCCGGGGATAAGATGGTGGTCTTGTGGCAGGATCTGGATTCGGTTCCCTCTGAGTGGCAGATGTGTGGAGTAAATGAGGTGCCCAAATTCTGGATAAGGCTTTTGGTGGTTTCATCCTTCGCCACCGCACCGATAGGGTCTCAGATCACTGCGGTGCCGGAGGCAAAATATCTGAAGGTGATTAGATAAGGTTCTTCTCCATTTCAGTTGCTGGACTTTTTGATAAAGGCAGTCTATTTAAGAGTTAATGTGGTTAGCATCTTGAGAACCTCACCCCCTGTTCCCCCCTCTCCATAAAATGGAGAGAGGGACTTTAGGGGTAGAGGTGAAAAAAGAGCACAAAGTGCGGTCTTTGAGCCAAACTATAGATATTCACCGGACTCATAGAAGTAAAAACAGATAGATTAGCAACTCTTTTGGAGAAGAACCTTTGATAAAAAGAGGTGGTTGAAGTTAGAAAAAAGCAAAAGCCTTTCTTGAAACTTCGCTTTCACGCAAGTCCATGAGGGGGTAGAAAGCCTGAGGTTAGAATAGTCAAAGAGGATTAAGAATATGACATTCACCAACATAGATTTGGTTAAAAAACATATCTTGGAGCACGAGCTTGGCACGGTCAGCAGGGAAAATGTGGCTTGTCGTCTGGTGGGGGAAACGCCGTTTCAACTTCCTCATATTTTGCTTCTTTCTGGCTCGGAGAAGGTGAAGGCTAAAGAGCAGAATGCTCCCATACAGGAGAGCGTGGACTTTGCTTCTTCGGAGACGGCTCAACTGGCGCATGAGGAGCTGATTCCCGACACCATGGTGGTGGCAAACGACTCCTCACTGGGGAAAATCTATGTGGAGAACTTAGACTACTCCATAGACTACGACCAAGGAAGGATAACAAGATTATCTAACGGATCCATTCCTCCAGCATCCTCCGTGGTGGTTTGGTATCTTTCTTTTCGGATATACCAGAAGGATACAGATTACCAGATCGATTACAACAAAGGACAGATCAAAAGGCTGAGTTCTGGAGATATCGAGGACGGTCAGTGGGTGTTGGTGGACTATGGGGTGGAGTTTGCCCTTCTAAACGATGAGGTGATTGAAAATGCTATCAAAGAAGCAAACGATCAGGTTATAAAATACATCGATCCCTCATACGCCAACTCCACCGATCAATCTCTGGTGACCGCGGAGACCTATCTGGCGGTTTCCATACTGTGTAACGTCAAAGCGATGGAAGCCATGACCCAAAACGTTGCTTCAGGCTCGGGCTGGCAGGCTCACTCTCTGTCCTTGGCCTGGTCTAAGATGTCCAGCACATATCGAGATCAAGCATACCAGCTTCTGCAAAGATTCAGAAAAGATCCCGGCAGTTTTTGCGCACCTTATGCGGCCAGGTCAACTAAATAGCTCTTTTCCTCTTCTGCTTTCCATTTCATGAAGAAGGAAGATAAAAGATAGGTTCAAAAGACGAGGAGATCATGAACGTTACGTTAGACTATCTCAGAGGAAGAAGAACCTGGGTGGTGCCCAATTTTGTGGTATGGGGAGATTGGTCTTGGGCTTCTTTTTTTCTTCTCTATACCGAGTTCGGTGAAAGCTCCAAAAGAGTGATTCTGGCAAAGAAGAATCTGGGCGGTCTGGATCAGATGGTGAATTTCTCCAACCTCTCTGATTTCAGGGGAAATCAGCTTCCGGAGACGATTCAAAATCCCAAGGTGATAGTTCTGCCCAAAAATGAAGTCAACTGCTTTGTGGTGGGGAAAGAGATGGAGACCGGATTCAGGATCGCTAAGTCTTCCGAGATAGGAAAGACCGGATTGGTCGATTTGATGATCGTGGAGATGGGATAAAGGTGTTTGAGGTTTAAAGCCAAAAGATTCTCCTAAGAAGGTTATCGATTTGGGTCCTCCAAAAAATCTCCCTCTATCATGAAAGGAAAAGCTAAAAAGAAGACCAAATCCGCAAGGACTTCCAGGAAGACGAAGACTAAACAGATATCGGATCTGCGACTTCTGGAGCTTTTGATTAATAAGTTCATCGAGAAGCTGGAGAAAAATGGGTTCGAGCCCAAGGTGCAGGATGCGTTGAAGGCAATTCAGCTAAAACAAAAGCTGGCACAAACCTCAGAAGCAGAAAATATCTTTTGGGAGCTGATAGATCAGTTACGCAAGGAGGAGTTGGGCAAAAGGTCCTCTAAGGAGGATGACTCTGATTCTTCGGATGATCAAAGGTGAAGATTGAGAGATGAAAAGGATAAAAAAGCTAATCAGATTTCGAGTCTTACCAGGATGCCTGTTTCTGTTTTTGTTTCCGGTTTGGGTACAGGCGGATTCGGAGACGATTTATCCCGACACGGTGGGGGGATTTCATCCTAACGAGTTTCGGCATGAGAACCGTTGTGATGCTACCCTACATTATCAGTGTGTAGATGATGATTCGGATGCGGATTATGTTTATGATTCAACCACTACTGGTGGAGGGGGATATGAGAGTTTCAAATGGAAGTGCACCCAGACATGGAGCACCATTGATTCGATTAAGATAACCGCACGAGCAAAAAATTCTGGATTATTCGGAGAAGGTAATTCGCTTATATTTGGTTATTTTTATTCAGCTGGCGAATTTATAGCTATGAACGAAATTTGCACCAAATCTACCTCAACGAGTTTCTCTGAGTTCACTTGTGTTACAACGCAAGATCATAATGGAGACCCTTACACTCAATCTAAAATTGAAGACGATTACGAATTTGGTTTCAAAATAGGCATGAATTCTCAATTTTATAAATACATCTCTTCTTATAAGCTGACCATCTACGGCACGATTTCTGCAGGAGGCGATAAAGCCAAAGAGAGAAGAAAAAGACTTTTGCAGGAGAGTGGGCGAAAATGAAGATTTTATCTAAGCTATTTGCTTTAGCGATTTTGCTGTCTGCCATCTCGGTTTGGGCGTCCTTCGGTGAGTTTGGCGATGGCACATCTCCATCCGATACCGTCTATATGGAGTTTTCCACGTGGGATTCCTCTGGGCACGGGGCGGATGCGGATTCGGTTTGCTGGTTGAGATTTTATT
>JAOZNS010000339.1 GCA_029933635.1 Candidatus Zixiibacteriota bacterium
AAAACTTTTTAAATTTGGCTCCTGCAGAAAGGATGGTGACCTTGGGTTTTTTAAAACATATCAACCGCCAATTATGTAGCCCAAATTGAAAGATAAAATTCATATTTATGCGGCGACAAGATTTCTGACCAACTTTGCCTTCGGAACCATCCTTCCGGTCTATGTTCTCTATTTCCGACACTATCAGATAAATCTTTTTCAAATCGCCCTGCTGGCCGCAATCTTCGAGGCATCTATTCTGTTTTTTGAGTTGCCCACCGGGCTGGTGGCAGATATTTATGGGAGAAAAATCTCGGTGATCCTGTCCACCGTCTTTTCTCTGGTTTCAGGACTAACTTTTATATTCTTCCCCTTTCTGATAGGCTTTATCGTGGCGGAGATTATCGGGGGAGTGGGTGAAACACTCAGATCTGGAGCTTTGGAAGCTTGGTTAGTCGATTCATTGAAACATGAGGGTAAAGAAGAGAGGATAAAGTGCGCTTTTGCTCAGGGGACAAAATTTAAGACGGCGGGAAATCTTTCAGGATTGATCCTAGGAGGATATTTAGCCTCTTTCAACATGAAACTGGTGTGGTTGCCTTTTACCATCGTATTTTTTGTCTTATGTTTGTTCTTGATTCAAAAGATGAAAGAAGACTATGAACTCGAAAGAACGATTTCAGAAAAAATCATTTCCAAATTTTCCGAGACCATCAGACAAAGTTTAAAAGTTCTAAAAGCGCAAAAGCTGATTCTTGCTTTGATTTTGCTTTCTCTTTTCTCCGAATTCTCCTTTGAGACCATCTCCCAGTTCTGGCAGGTCCATTTCGATGAGAATCTATCCCTCTCCATCAAGTATTTTGGTTGGATTCTGGTGATAGCTTCCATATTGACCATTCTCTTCATAGACAGAGTCATAAAGTTCTCCGAAAGATTCAGACAAGAAATCTTCTCCTTGATAATCCTGGAGTTTCTTTTTCTGGTGAGCCTTCTACTTATTGCATTGACTGTTTCTCCCGTCCTGGCTGTGATCTTCTTCATTCTTCTCCAGACCTTTCGAAACTTCAAAGAGCCCATCTTTTTGGATTTATACAACAAACACATTCCCTCTCAGCAAAGAGCCACCCTGCTTTCCTTTCAAAGCCTGGTGGGGTCAGGCGGAGAGGTTCTGGCGGGTCTTTTAATCGGAATGGTGGCACAAAAGTTTGGATTGCGCACCACCTTTGGTTTTGGAACAGCGATGCTATTCGTCGGAATAATCACCTTCCTCCTTCTTCTCAGATCAAGATTAACCAGATCTGGAGTGTGAAGCTTTACAAGGGATTCTTCAAAAAACGGACAGTGTTCGTAGGTCCGAAATGTCCCCGTCCGGGGGCCTTCGGACAAAATGAATGATGTCGGATAGTCCCGCCGTTGGCAGTTCGACTTCGCTTACCGCCCTGAACTTGTTGAAGGGCGGGACATATCCAACATACAGATACTTCCCTGTATCGTCCGAGACAAGCTCGGACGATACATTTCGTCACCATGCTACTGGGGGAATAATTTAAGCGTTTACCTGTGGCGTCGCAACTCCAGGCGCGACGCTTTTTTCTTTTGAGTAATCAACAGATGAAACGGATTAAATAAAAAACATGAAGCAGGTTGCAGATAATATGTAATTGCCTTGCAGACCCAGGAAGAAATTTTTTGACGTGAGCTATTGGTGTTCAAAAATCATCCAATTCTCCTCTTTAGCTAAGCCCCTGTAAACCAACCCTTTACCTTAGCCCTCTCCACCCAGCTTTTGCAAAATCCCCGGTAAGCTCCTACCTCAACAAGCAAGTTTTTTAACGGCAAAGGCTTTGCTTTTAAAGAGAAGTGAAAAATTGTTGAGGAACAAAAGATGTCCCCCAAATTGAAAAAAATAGCGTTTTTCTTTTTTCTGCTCTTCTTTTTCTTCAGAAGTTTTATCGCCTTAGGCGGTGAGATAAGTCCGGATCTTGTCTTAA
>JAOZNS010000340.1 GCA_029933635.1 Candidatus Zixiibacteriota bacterium
CTTGGAAAGATAATCATGATGCACCAAAAGGCAGTGCGAAAACTCCGCACAAAAACACCTGAATATCTCTTTGTCCCTTGTGTGAAAAAGTTTTCACTTGACATCGAAAGCTAATATATTAAAATGATTTAAAAACGCAAGCGTAATGGAACTAAAAGGAGAGAAACCATGGAGGCGAAGCAGCGCAGGCTTAATGTGGAACTGGGAGAAAAGGAATCAGAGGGGATATATTCCAATTTGGCTTTGATCTCTCATTCACCGTCGGAGTTTATCATAGACTTTGCCCGAGTGATGCCGGGCGTCCAGAAGACCAAGGTTTATGCCCGCATCGTCATGACCCCAGCACACGCCAAGATGCTTTACGATGCCTTGGGAGCAAACATAAAAAAGTTCGAAGGTCAGTTTGGAACCATCAAGCTCTTTGGAAAAGAGGAAAGAGAAAAGGGCATAGGCTTCCAGGCTCAAAAGGAGCAATGAAGCTAAAAGAGGCTGCTCAAAGGCACAAGCTTGTAGTTTGTGCCAACGAATCAAAGGGCAGGTTGGATACAATTGATCCGCTCTGAGTTTATCACTTTTATTTCCCTTCTCAATTATTATGTCATAATTCTTATTTTGAATTTGGAGGAGCATTAAATGAATAAGCCTGCGGTAGGTAGCTTTGCCTTGGTTTTGCATGCCCACCTTCCTTATGTGATCGCACATGGCAAATGGCCCCATGGGATGGACTGGCTGAACGAGGCTTCTGCCGAAACCTATGTCCCTTTGCTTAATCTGCTGAACCAGCTGGTGAAGGAGGGTTACTCTCCCAAGCTCACCATTGGAATCTCGCCGGTCCTTTGTGAACAGCTAAGTAACGAATCGTTCAAACACCAGTTTTCCGCCTATTTGGATACAAAGGTAACTGCAGCAGAGGATGATTTTCAACTATTCAAAAAACAACAGAGGAAACTTTTGGCTAAGTTAGCACTCATGTGGAAGGATTATTATGGCGGGATCAAATCTGGTTTTGAGAATAAATATGAAAAAGATATTATCTCTGGCTTTAAAAGATTGCAGGATGACGGACATATTGAAATCATCACCTGTGCTGCCACCCATGGGTATCTCCCTCTTCTGTCTCAGGATACCTCAATTCAGGCTCAGATAAAACAGGCGGTGCAAAGTTACGAGCAGTTCTTCGGAAGATCTCCGCGAGGAATATGGCTTCCCGAATGTGCCTATCGACCCGGATACAAATGGACCCCTCCGGTTAAGACCAGCTTAAGGAATAGAAGTTATCTCAGAAAGGGAATTGAGGAGTTTGTAAGTGAAAATGGCTTAGACTTCTTCATCATCGATAACGCTCTGCTCAAAGGGGGAAAAGCCATTGGGGTTTACATGGACCGATTTGAAGCTTTGAAAGCTTTATGGGGACGATTCGAAAAGGAATACCATCCCAGGGAGGAGAACTTAGACAGGACCCCTCGGGAGGTCTATCTGGTGGGGACCGAAGGGAAAAAGCCGGTGGCAGTTTTCACCCGGGATCCAGATACCGGTTTGCAGGTCTGGAGTGGAGAGTGGGGCTATCCCGGAGATGGAAACTATCTGGATTTCCACAAAAAGCATTTTCCCGGCGGTCATCGCTATTGGAAGGTGACCTCAGCTAAAAGCGATTTGGCAGATAAATGGGAATATTATCCCGAGGATGCCCAAAAAAGAGTTCTGGAGAATGCCTTCCATTTTAAAGGATTGATAAAGAAACTCTTGACCGAATATCATAAAAAAAGCAGAAAAAGGGGGATCGTATGTGCACCATACGATGCCGAGCTTTTCGGGCATTGGTGGTTTGAGGGAACGCAGTTTCTGAAGCTGGTTCTGAAATACATCTCAGATGATCCGGAAATCGAGCTTACTACCTGTAGTGATTTTCTGAACCAGACGAAGCCCACGCAGGTGATTTCTCTTCCGGAAGGCTCCTGGGGGGAG
>JAOZNS010000341.1 GCA_029933635.1 Candidatus Zixiibacteriota bacterium
AATACTGACATTTTAAATTTGCAAAAAACCTGACATTTTTGATTTGCGTTGACACTTCAAAAAATTTTCTTGACCAGACAATCTATATCTGCTATTTTAGAAAAATTAAAACTTTAAAGGAGGTGTTAAATGAAGTTTAAAGCTATTTTTCTGTTAGTTGCATTTCTGGTAGGGGCATGCTTTTCCTGCTTCAACACTTGGGCGGAATCCCGGGTGGAGCAGATATTGAGTGAGGCCGACACCTGGATCATTCAGGATACCTCGCGTATCTTAAGCTACATTGATAGCTGTAATCAGGTTACCGATAATATCTTAAAAGGCTCCAAGCATTGGCAATCCACCTATGATGATCTGAGTTTCCTATTGGGCATAGATTTAGCCACCGATCCGAAGATGGATAACACCGGCAGAGCTTATTTCCTCATGCGGATCACTGGCCAGGTTCAGGCACTCTTTTACATGGATTCCCCTATGGAGTTTCCCCATCAGCTCACCCCTAACAACTGGGCAGATCAGGGTATCTCCATCGGCTTTTTCAAGGTGCATCCCTCAGGGAAGTATGTGTTGGTAGGAGTCATGCAGTATGGAAATGAGAATTTCAATATCTACAAGTTTGACCGCGACGGGGAATTCCAACCCTTACTGGTCGATCCCGCAATCCAATATCGAAGTATCGTCTTCAAGAACGAGGATGAGTTCTACCTTATTTCCAATGATCGTAAGACACAAACTTTGATTAAATACACCATCTCCACCGGTAAGGTGGACACTGTTTATACGGAACCGGGCTGGTTTGGACCGGATGATTATCAGGATGGCAAGCTTATCTTGACCAGGTGGCTGAGTTTTTCCGAAAGCCAGCTCTTTGTCTTAGACGAGGAGACGAGGAAAGCCAAAGATATCACCAAGGTGGGCTTATACTACGGAGGACTGTTCACCTCAGACGGCAAGGTGCTAACCTACACCGATGCTTTGTCAACCAAGGAGGAGTTCGCCAAGTTCGCCCTAATCGATCTCAAGAAACCCAAAAAACTGAAATTTCTGTATGATCCTAAGATGGAGGTGGATGATTTTGCATTCATTCCCCGAGCCCAAATTGTGATGGCAGCAATGAACAAGGATGGGTACTCTGAGCTGTTGGCGTTCGATCTGTGGGGGAAGTTGGTTAAGGTGCCTCAACCTGAGATCGGAGTGGTCACCAATGTCTCTGCCAATGATTATGGAGACATTGTGTTTGACTTCAGCTCTCCCCGGATCCCCCCCACTTTCTATCATTTCCGTCTAGGATGGGAGAAAGTCCAGCAGATGGTTGCCATATCCACCTTTGGGTTCGATTTCTCTAACATAGAGGTTAAAGTTATTCATTATCCTTCCAAAGATGGAACTATGATTCCGGCGCTTCTCTATGTGCCCAAAGATGCCAAGAAGGATGGTAACAATCCGGCAGTGGTGAGTTATCATGGTGGTCCCCCATCCCAAAGCCGTCCTTATTTTCAACGCAACATAGCTTTTGCTCTGAGTCGGGGTCTGATTATGCTGTTCCCTAATGTTCGAGGTTCCTCCGGATATGGACCCGCCTGGGAACAGGCAGACAATCTGGAGGGGCGCTTCGCCGCATTAGAAGATGCTGTTGCCGCCATCGACTATTTGATAAATGAGAGATGGTCCAATCCTGACAAGATCGCCATCTGGGGTGCTTCTTATGGAGGCTATACGGTAAACTATCTGGCTACCAATTTTCCAAATAAATTTGCCTGTGTGGTCTCCGAGGTGGGCGTGGCAGACGTTGATTATTCAACTACCCACGGAGATGTCACCTTCAGCGGAGGATGGGAAAAGGAGATGGGACCTGTGGGCAGTGATTTAACTCAAAAGCTTTCCCCCATCTTTTACTCGAACAACGTCTCCAGACCAATTCTGGTCACCGCTGGGTTTCACGATCCTCGTGTCTTCCCCGGCGATT
>JAOZNS010000122.1:0-1712 GCA_029933635.1 Candidatus Zixiibacteriota bacterium
AATTACTGTCATTTTAAATTTGCAGAAAACCTGACATTTTTGATTTGCGTTGACACTTTCCAAGATATTGTTTGACATATGATTGTGACAACCATATATTATGAAAATAAATTAAAGTAATTAGGTCAACTAAGGTGAAGGTGCGCTTTTGCTTCAATTTGTTTAAGGTGGTTGGACCATCTCGGAGAAAATGGAAGAGAAAATATTCACCGTCACAGAGATCACCAGAGAGATAAAAAATGTGCTGGAGCAAAGTCTCCCTGCCATTTGGGTGGAGGGAGAAATTTCCAACTATGTTCTTCACTCCTCCGGACATCGCTACTTTTCCTTAAAAGATGAGAACGCCCAAATAAGATGCACCCTATGGAGATACCGGGGAGATGTGCTTCAATTTGAACCATCGGATGGAATGAAGGTGATAGCCTGGGGAAAGATTACAGTTTATGAAAGAACCGGGCAATATCAACTGGATATAATTGAGCTTATTCCGGCTGGTCTGGGTAAGTTGGAGATTGCCTTCCGAAATTTAAAGGAGAAGCTTTTCAAGGAGGGGCTGTTTGATGAGGAGCACAAAAAGCCGATCCCTCAGTTTCCGGAGAAGATCGGGGTGGTCACCTCTCCCACCGGAGCGGCGATAAAGGATATAATAAGAATTATTCACACTCGTTTTCCCAGCGTAGAAATAATTGTGAATCCGGTTCGGGTTCAAGGAGAGGGAGCAGCAGAGGAGATCGCTCAAGCAGTAAAGGAGTTTAATCAATACAAAAAGGTCGATGTGATGATAGTGGGGAGAGGTGGAGGATCTCCTCAGGATCTTTGGGCTTTCAACGAGGAGGTGGTTGCCAGAGCCATCTATGATTCTAAGATTCCGGTCATCTCGGCGGTGGGGCATCAGATCGATTTCGTCATCTCAGATTTTGTGGCGGACCTAAGAGCACCCACGCCGTCTGCCGCTGCCCAGATGGTGGTTCCAGATAGACAAAAGCTTTTAGAACAGGTGGGAACTGATTTAAGAAAGCTTAAGCTTTCCGTTCTCTCTCTTTTGGAGCATTTGGAACAGAGGCTGGAATCTATCAGGGAAAGCTATGGTTTCAGGAGGCCTTTCGACATCGTCACCCAGAGGTCTCAGAAGATAGATGAGCTGGGGCTACAGCTGATAAGCATGGTAAAAAAATGCTTTGAAATCAAAGCAAACGATGTATCTTTGTTGAGAGAAAAGATAAACGCTTTGTCCCCTTCATCGATTTTGAAAAGGGGATATTCCATTGCCCGAAAATTACCTGAGCTTGCGGTGATCAGGGATGCCACGATTCTAAAAAAAGAGGATAGGATAGAGGTGAAAGTTTTCAAGGGAAGGATTGAGTCCAAAGTTGAGTTGATCGATTTAAATTAGATACGCCAGAGGTGGAATTGAAAGGTAAAAAGTCTACCTCCTCAAGGAAGAGAGAGAAAAGCTTCGAGGAGGCGCTAAGGAGGTTGGAGAATATAGTGCGAGAGCTGGAGGAAGGTGAGCTATCCTTGGAGGAGGCTTTGAGTAAATTTGAGGAAGGGATCCGGCTATCTCGATTCTGCACCCAAAAGTTGACCCAAGCAGAGGAAAAGGTAAAGAAGCTGATCAAAACTGCTGAGGGTGAGTTTAAAATACAACCTCTGGATATCGAGGGAGAGGAGTTGATTTAATAGAAGTTAAATGGTCGAGAAGAACAGGTAAG
>JAOZNS010000122.1:1722-3167 GCA_029933635.1 Candidatus Zixiibacteriota bacterium
AAGCAGTGAGAAGGGGCGAAGCTAATTTTCTTCAACCTAAGGGCAGAGGCTTTTGTCAAAAAGCCGGCTTTCTGCTTAGGGGTCATAAAAGGATAGATTATTGAAATCTTTAATCGGTCGTTTGTTTTAACAAGGAAGAAGATGAAGACGAAGAGCATAGATTTTTTGGCTGAGCTGGAGAAAAGAGAAAGATGGATCGCATCATATTTGAAATCTAAGGAGTTTGAGGAGTGGTTCTATCCGGCTCACCTAAAGGAGGCAGTATATAGTTATGTCAACCGGTCAGGCAAGCGCTTGCGTCCTGCGGTGTTGCTTTTGTCCTGTGGGGCGGTGGGAGGTAAGGAGGAGGAAGCCGTCCCAGCGGCTGCGGCGGTGGAAATGTTTCATACCTGGACCCTGGTCCACGACGATTTGATTGATAACGATGAAAGAAGAAGAGGTGGCTTGACCGTGCACGCACAATCCTCTAAGTTGGCTCAACAACAGATGAACTACCCAGAGAATCAGGCTAAAGATTATGGACGGCACATAGCCATCCTCGCAGGGGACGTTCAACAGGGCTGGGCGGTGAGCCTTTTGTGTGATTGCTCACTCAAAGGAGACCTCGATCCCAGGGTGACCCTCACCTTGATCCGAATGTTGGAATCCTATGTGCTTAACACCTTGGTCTCAGGTGAGACCTTAGATATTCAATTCTCCAAGCAAGCGATTGAATCCCTTGAGCCGGAAAGGATATTGGACATGCTCTGGCGTAAGACCGGTGCTTTATATGAATATGCCGCCAAGGCAGGCGCCATGATCGGACTTAACTCCACACACGCAGATGACAGAAGAATTGTAGCTTTATCCAATTTTACCAGCAGGTGTGGCACCGCCTTCCAACTGCAGGATGATATCCTGGGGATCATCGGAGATGAGAAACAGTTGGGAAAGCCGGTTGGTTCCGATATCCGGGAGGGAAAGAGAACCACCATCATATATTATGCATTTAAGAACGCAACCTTAGAACAGAAAGCCCGATTGAAAAGTGTTTTGGGCAATTCAGAGGCAACACGAGAACAGATCGATCAGATAAGACAACTTCTGATCGAACTTGGTGGAGTGTCCGAAACAAAACGCCTGGCAGAGCAAATCATACAAAAGGCCAGGACCGAACTGGATGTTTTGGAGGATTCGTCCTATAAACAGCTTCTTTTGGCCTGGGCAGATTTTATGATAGCAAGGAATTTTTGAGAAGTTAAGATGAAAATGTGGCTGGATCAAATAAACTCGCCTCACGACCTGAAGCATCTCCCTGTGGAGAGGTTAGGTGAATTAGCCCAGCAGATCCGAGCTCGGATCATCACCGTGGTCTCCAGAAACGGAGGTCATCTGGCATCCAATTTGGGAACCGTTGAGCTGACTTTGGCTTGGAATCTTTTGATAAAATTCTTCCACTTCTTTTT
>JAOZNS010000122.1:3177-7685 GCA_029933635.1 Candidatus Zixiibacteriota bacterium
TTGCATCGGGTCTTCGATTCTCCTCGGGACAAAATCATCTGGGATGTGGGACATCAGTGTTATACCCATAAGCTCCTTACCGGGCGCAGGGATAAATTTGATACTCTAAGGAGATATAAGGGCTTAAGTGGCTTTCCCACCTGGCTGGAGAGCGAACATGATGTCTTTATAGTGGGACATGCCTCCACCGCTATCTCTTCTGCCTTGGGAATTGCTTGTGCCCGAGATCAGAAGGGTGAAAATTTCTCAGTGATTGCGGTGGTGGGCGACGGCGCATTGACCGGTGGGTTGGCATTTGAGGGGCTTAATAACGCTGGAGCATCGGGAAGGAATCTGATCGTTGTCCTGAACGATAACACCATGTCCATCTCCAAAAATGTGGGAGCTTTATCTCGATATCTGACCGATCTTTTAACCGATGAGAAGTATAACAAGCTCAAGGCAGAAGTCTGGGATCTGGTGGGAAGGTTCAAAAGAAGAGATAAAATCAGAGCCATGGTGGCCAAGGTGGAGGAGAGCATCAAAGGGTTTTTGGTTCCCGGAATTATCTTTGAGAAGTTAGGTTTCAGATATTTTGGTCCGGTGGACGGTCATGATGTAGGTGGATTGATCAAAACCTTAGAACATCTGAAGACCTTAAACGGCCCAATCTTGCTACATGTGTTGACTAAAAAAGGCAGAGGATACAAATATGCTGAAGAGGATGCTCCTCGTTTTCACGGCATAGGAACTTTTGATAAGGTTACGGGAAACTCCAATGGAGCCTCTGGAGGATTGACTTATACCACGGTTTTTGGGAACACGTTAGTTAAACTGGCTCGAGAAGATCCCGGAATCGTAGCCATCACCGCCGCCATGACCTTAGGAACAGGACTTTGTGAATTCGCCCAGACTTTTCCTCAAAGGTTTTACGATGTGGGAATAGCGGAACAGCATGGGGCTACCTTTGCTGCGGGACTCTCCACCCAGGGACTCAAGCCGGTGTTTGCAGTGTATTCCACCTTTCTTCAGAGAGCCTTTGATCAGGTGATTCACGACATCGCCCTGCAGAACCTTCCGGTCATTTTAGCAATTGATCGCGCCGGACTGGTGGGCGCAGATGGCCCCACTCATCATGGAACCTTTGATCTGAGCTATCTTAGAGCCATTCCTCGCTGGGTGATCGCCGCACCAAAGGATGGGAATGAACTGAAGAACATGCTTTATTCTGCGTTTAGCTGGAGAGAAGGTCCAATTGCCATTCGCTATCCTCGAAGTGCAATTCCGGATAGACTGACCCAAGGGTTTGAAAAGATCGAGATGGGAACCTGGGAGAGGTTGAAGGATGGAAAGGATATGGCAATTCTTGCAACCGGCTCCATGGTGTATCCAGCTTGGGAGGCTTCCTGTGAACTCCAAAAGGATGGATTAGACATAGAGGTGGTGAACGCTCGTTTTGTGAAGCCTCTGGATGAAAAGATGCTTAGTTTCCTCTTGAAGAAATTCGATAGGATACTCACGATGGAAGAAAATGCGCTTTCAGGAGGATTCGGTTCAGCGGTCTTGGAATTTGCCGAATCTTACCAGAAGGATGCTGTGAGAATCACAAGGTTAGGCCTCCCGGATGAGTTCATAGAGCATGGTTCCCGGGAGCAACTGTTGAAAATGCTGGGTTTGGATAAGGAAGGAATTATCCGAACGATCAAAGCTATTTTCAGGTCAACTAAAGTATCTGAAAGACTTGAAGCTCGAAAAGCAAGTTCAGATAGGTAAGAGAGTAGTTGGTGTTTAAACGGTCTATCAGAGATATAAATCTTCTATTATCCTTTTAACTTTTTTAATTGAGATGGTGAAAAGTATCGGAATCATCGCCAACGTTAGGAAAGAATTGACTCCCCGGGTGGTGGAGGAGATCATCGAATGGGCAGACCAAAACCAAATTATCTTTTTCATCTGTGAAGAACTGGTGCCTTTGGTGGGACATAAGGAGAAATCTGTGCCCAAGGAGAAGCTGTGGGAGGTAAGTGAGGTCTTGATCTCCTTAGGAGGTGACGGAACAATGCTTGCTTCAGCCCGCGCGGTCGGAGCGCATCAGATTCCCATCTTGGGAATAAATCTGGGAGGTGTGGGTTTCTTAACGGAGATCAACTCGGATTATCTTAAGAGCACATTAAATCGACTTAAAAGAGGCGACTACTTTTTGGAGAAGAGGATGGTTTTACAACCTGAGGTGGAGGGGGTCAAAAAGTTCGACCAGTATGCCTTAAATGATGTGGTCATAGATAAAGGAGAGGTAGCCCGGCTTTTTCTTTTGCATCTTTATGCTCAGAATGAGTTCATCTGTTCCTACTCGGCTGATGGCTTAATTTTATCCACCGCAACCGGGTCGACCGCATATAACCTTGCCGCGGGCGGACCAATAATAAATCCCCGAATGAATGCCATAATCGTATCTCCCATATGTCCTCACACCTTGGCTTCACGATCAATAGTATTTCCAGAAAATGAAAGCTTAAAGGTGATAGTGGAGCTACCCTCCCGAGAGGCGATATTGACCATCGATGGACAGGTGGCATTTGGTTTGAAATCGGGAAGCTCCGTTCTGGTGCGAAAAGCCAGACATACGGTCAATCTGATCAAATTCAAAGATAGATCGTTTTATGAAATCTTAAGAAGGAAGCTACATTGGGGAGCTCGACCTAAGATCGGAGAGTAAATTTCGGATCCAGGTGTTAGCAACGTCCTTGCCTTCAACTTCAACAAATTTCTCGAACTTTTATTTCAAGCCAGAAGATCAAAAATTTTTGAAATGCTAAAAGATCTTCGAATAAAAAACTTTGCCTTGATCGATCGGCTGGAGACCGAATTTCAACCCGGACTCAACGTAATCACCGGTGCCACCGGAGCGGGAAAGTCCGTCATCGTGGGAGCGGCGAATCTTATCTTGGGAGAAAGGGCCAGCATCGAATTGGTCAGAAGCGGGTCCGAGACTGCAACCATCGAGGCCACCTTCCTCCTGCCGAAAGATTCGAGCTTGAAAGAGATTCTGGACAAGTGGGGCCCGTTCCCTCAAGATGATTTGTTGATCATCCAAAGGGAGATCTCCAGCAAGGGACAGAGCAAAAGTTTTATCAACGATCGGATGGTCACCCTATCAACTCTGAAATCGATTGGTGATCGATTGGCCGACCTGCACGGTCAACATCAACATCAATCGCTTCTAAACCCTGAAAGACACATTGAGTATCTGGATCATTATGCCGAACTGGATGAAGATCTATCCCGATTGAGCCAGCTTTATGCTCTGCTCAGAAAAAGACAGAAGGATCTAACCGAGCTTAAAAATAGCAAGAACGTGGATGAGGAGAAAAGGAAGCTTTATCAGTTTCAGATTCAAGAAATTGAGAAAGCCAACTTAAGCCCGGATGAGGAGGAAAGGCTGGGGCAGGAAAGAAGGGTGCTGGAGAACACGGAGGCTCTTTTTGAGCTTGCCTCCGATCTTCATCAACAGCTTTATGAAGGTGAAGGATCCATTCTGGAAGGACTCACCTTCCTGGCCAGAGAGCTGAAAAAAAACGTTCCGGTAGATGCAAGGTTGAAACAACCTGCCGAAACTTCAGAATCCTGCGTGATTGCGCTTCAGGATGTTGCAAGATTTTTGCAGGATTATAAAAATCGATTGGAGTTCGATCCGGAAAGGCTGGAGAGGATCAGGGAGAGGCTGGATTTGCTCGTTACCCTGAAGAGAAAATATGACAGAAGCATCCAGGAGATTTTGAAGTATAAGGAAGAGATGGAAAGAGAGCTAAAAAGAATGGAAAATAAGGATTATATGCTCATCAATTTAGAAAAGGAGGTCTTTTTACTTTCCCAGAATTTTCAAAGGGAGTGCGAGTTGCTTTCAGAAAAGCGAAAAGCCAAAGCTACTGAGCTCTCCGAAAGAATCCAGAATGCTTTATCAACTCTGGGAATGGAGAAGGCTAAGTTCGAGATAAAGATAATCCAGAGGGAGGATGAGAGTGGACTGGTCAAGATCAAGGGGAAAAGATTTTTTGCGGACCAGAAGGGAATGGACCAGGTGGAATTCTTCATCTCTCCCAACCCAGGAGAAGAGCTAAAACCTCTGGCTAAGATCGCCTCCGGAGGAGAGGTTTCCCGTATAATGTTAGCCTTGAAGACCGTCTTAGCCAAAGCTGATCGGGTGGAGACCATGATCTTTGATGAGATCGACGTGGGCATTGGTGGGGAGGTGGCTTTGACCGTGGGAAAAAGCTTAAAAAAATTAGCAACCGACCATCAGGTGATTGTGATAACTCATCTACAGCAGATCGCCTCCCAGGCAGATCATCATTTCAAAGTATTTAAGGAGAGCGTTAAAGGTAGAACCGTGATCAGAATAAGAAGGTTGGATAAGGAACAGAGGATTAAGGAGATTGCCCGCATGATCTCAGGCGAAAAGATAAGCCAGGTGACTTTGAAACAGGCAAAGGAGATGATCAAGACCACAAGTACAAGTGGTCGGTCAGCGG
>JAOZNS010000123.1 GCA_029933635.1 Candidatus Zixiibacteriota bacterium
ATGAGTTTATCAACCAGGGTTGCACTCACCAGAGGGACTGCGTTTTTTATGATCTCGATTCAGGGCTTCCCGCGGCCAAATGGCACTTAGAATTCCCTAAAGAGGAAATTCTAAGGTTTGAAGCGTTGGACATTACTGGAGATGAGAAATTAGAAGTGCTCCTCTCAATGAGATTAAAGGACAAGGCCTGGATCATGGTCTTCGATTGCGAACGTCAATTCCTCAAAAAAACTGAGTCCATTGCCCTCCAGGAGAACTTTAAGGATGGAAAGTGGGATGGCCAAATAGGCCATTTTGGAACCATAGATGTGAATGGAGATGGGCATAAGGACATTTTGGCAGACGTGTGGGCGGGACGTGATCTCAAACCAAGGGGCTTATTTGCCTTCGACTGGAAAACTGGCAAAAAACTATGGAGTTTCCTTACTGGCCCTAACCCAGATAAAATCATAACCATAGATTTAGATGGAGATTCCGTTGAAGATATACTCTTCAACACTTGGGCTCCGGACAATGGCAACACTGCTGGTGATATGGACGATGGGCATAGTTACCTTGTAGCCTTAAACAGAATAGGGAATTTGCTGTGGAAAAGGCAAGTTTCAGGTAGGTTCTATGGTGGCAACTTTGCGGTTGAGGATATCGATAGGGACGGAGAGGTTGAAATTATTCACGATTACAATACGGGCTCTGAGATAGATCCTAATACCAAGTGGGGAATACAAATACTCTCTGGAAGAACCGGAAGAATCAAGAAGTATATTGCTTTTTCCAAAATGTGCAAGTTCTTAGGACTTGCCGATCTTAACCGGGATGGCAACAAAGAGATTATTGCTGCCACTGTTGATGGCGTTATGATGGTTCTTGACAAAGAACTGAATATACTCCCCCTAAAGCACGAAGGGAACTTCCCCTGTGGTCCTGTAGAAGTTCAGGACATCAACCACGACGGCGAGCTGGAGATAATTGCTCACGGTGGAAATATACTTGAAATCCTTGATCACAAATTGAAGTTAATCGGAAAACATACTTTTCCAGAAAGGATTGGTTATGTAAAATATCTCAGAAACCCAAAGCAGAACGGCCTTCTCTCAGTGCGGGTAGGAAGACCTCCCCGCTCTCAGTTTCTATTGCTCAAATTCGCCGAACCAAAGGGAACCACAATTACACTTATGAGTGCAAAGTTGTCCTCAGTCATTTACTTCTTGGCTGGTGCCATAGTAGGCATTCTCCTTTTATTTGCTTACCGGGGATTACATAATCGGGTTAGGCGATCGTCGAGCGCTCGGAAAGATACCTCTGCGGCCAGAGAGGGCCTTCTCTCATCCCTTTCTGCCTTTGGCCATGGCAAACTGCCCACAGCCAATCTAAATAGGCTTACACTTCTGTTCAAAAACCTTCCGGAAGATCCGACAACATTCAATGAATACGTTAAAAGGATCAAAGATACAGTGAATGTCTTTCGAGAATACACCAGTCCCGCCCTGCAAAATATAGAGGAACGGGCCGTTAAGGCTGAGATAACAAAAGAAAAGGTGGAATCGTTTCATCGCCATCTGCAAGAGATAAAAACCCTGATCACCCAGTTGGAAACCCAGAATTTCAGTTTTGGTAAGGTTAAAGACGTCGGCCAAAAGATAGCTACACTCGCCGATGATTTGGAAGGTGATGTAAAGACCATACAGGAGGAGCTGTATCCATACTTTAGCTGTGATGTCTTGGGTGTAGTTCAGAAAGTCTTATCTGCTTCCTCAGCAAGGATGAGTGAGGAGAATATAGCCTTTACAGGTCTGATGGTTAAAGGCAACATTGCAGGCCATGGATTCATTCAACAAAGCGAGCTTTCAACTATCGTTGAGGATTTAATTTCCAACGCTATTTCTGCGATGAAGGAGAGGGAGGTTAAGGAGATCTCAGTAGGGATAACTTTTGGAGAAAGGAAGATAGGGATTGCCCTATCAGATACGGGCTGTGGCATTCCCAAAGAGAATATCTCCAAGATATTCGCCAGGGACTTCAGCACCAAAGAGGAGGGCGGATTTGGCCTCTATTATGCCAAAAACACATTGGCCAAGTATGGAGGCACTATCAAGGTGCAAAAGAGTGAAGTGGGCAAAGGAACAACAATGCTGGTGGAGGTGAAAAAGGTTTAATGAACGCAGATTGCGCAGACTAACGCAGACTATTTTTTTGAGGCCCATTTATTTGGAAAAGGACCTATTCAATGACTTTAGAATATAAACACATCGACTTGACTGAACAGATTATCAAAGCATTTTATAGGGTATACAAAACTTTAGGTTATGGGTTCTTGGAAAAAGTGTATGTTAACTCCTTGATTATTGAGTTACGGAAACTTGGACTTCATGTGCGCCAAGAAGTTCCTATTCAGGTCTATTATGAGGGTCAGGTTGTGGGTGAATACTTTGCTGATTTGTTGGTTGAAGATCGGGTAATTATAGAGGTCAAAGCAAAGCGGGAACTTGTTGATGAACATGAAGCTCAGTTGTTGAACTATCTTAAATCCACCATTTATGAAGTGGGTTTACTCCTTAACTTTGGACCTGAGCCCCAGATCAAACGCAAAGCCTATGATAATGCCCGCAAGGGGGCACTAACTTGGGTGAAGAAGTAATCCAAAGCATCAATAATAGTTGCCTATCTTGTCGTTTTGATCTGCGTCCATCTGCGTTGTCTGCGTTCTATTGTAGACACCTGTAGGGGTTGCAAATGAATAAACCAAAGATCTTAATTGTTGATGACAATAAGGACTTTATCGGGGATTTAACCCTACTTCTCCAGAGCGATTTCTCCAGTGAGGGAGCTCTAAGTGGTGAGGAGGCCCTTACCCTTCTGCAGCGCAAAAACTACGACGCTATACTCCTGGACATCGACTTTGGAGAGGGACGGATGGATGGTTTCCAGTTTCTGAAGAAAGTTCACCAGGAGTTCCCCTGGTTACCAGTAGTTATGGTAAGCAAATATGAGTCCGTCGAGACGGTTGTCAAGGCTATGAAGATGGGTGCTTCCAATTATGTCGGCAAAAAACCTAACTTAATGGAACTGAAAATCTCTATCCAGAAAGCGATGGATGAATTGAAGCTCAAAGGAAACCATCAGCTTCTGGTCGAGGAGATTGAAGAACTAAAAGGCCAGCTCATTGGGGAAAGCGAAGTCCTCAAAGAAATCAGAAGGAAGATAGATAGACTATCCCAGGTGGATAGCACGGTTTTGATCACCGGCGAGACGGGCACGGGGAAAGAGCTGGTGGCACGTAAGCTTCACAAGAATAGTCCACGCAAAGACTGTGCCTTTGTAGCCGTCAACTGTGCCGCCATTCCTAAGGAGCTCTTTGAAAGCGAGCTCTTTGGGCATGAAAAGGGCTCATTTACTGGAGCAATCAAAAGACAGCGGGGAAAGTTTGAATTAGCCAATGAAGGAACTATCTTTCTGGATGAGATAACAGAACTGAATATCTCCACCCAAGCCAAACTCCTTAGAGTTCTTCAGGAAAAAGCAATCGAAAGAGTAGGCGGCACTGACCTCATTCCGATCAACGTCCGAGTGATAGCAGCAACAAACCGGAATCTGGCTGACCTTGTTCAAAGGGGGGAATTCCGTGATGACCTTTATTATAGGCTGAAGGTCACCAGAATTCACCTCCCCCCTTTGAGGGAGCGCAAGGAAGACATCCCCCTGCTTGCCAAATACTTCGCAGTCAAGAAAGCGTCTAAGCTAAAGAGAGCCATTCCGGAGATCTCAAAGGAAGCTATTGGTCTACTGGTCTCCTATAATTGGCCAGGAAACATAAGGGAGTTAGAGAATCTAATCGAAAATGCCCTCGTCTACGCTGAGGGGGAAACCATAGAGGCCCACCTCTTCTCCGAAATCCTCCCAACTAACTACGGTTCATTCCCCAATTATGAAGCCGCCAAAAAGGCGGCATTGGAGAAATTCCAAAGGGACTATATCACCACCATTCTAAAGGCAGAGGACGGAAACGTCACCAAGGCTGCTTCTCGAATGGGCATCTCTCGTCAAGGACTGCAAAAGATGATGAGGAATCTGTCCTTAACCGGGTAAACCTTATGAGACGCAGATTTTCCCCGATACCCGTAGAAAGTTAAAAGCTTGCCAATCTGCATCTAAAGCCCGCCGTTTGTGCCGTCAGGGCTCCTGTCCTGACGGAGCCAGTGCATTGCCAACTTCCGCCCTTTAGTGCCAACCTTAGTTTGCACCTTCAAAGTTCTGTCTATGGTTGAACGTTTTAGTATCCCCTGCCGAAACCCTGCCAACCTAAGTTTGCACTAACAGCTTAATAACCATTTCCTCCCGATCTAAAGCCAACTCTCCACAGGCATAACTTCCAGGAAAACAATAAATTGCAAGGGAAAGATTTTTCTAATCTTTCTTCTACTTTTTGGCAAACCTTTTGCTTTTAGAGTAGGTAGAACTGCTGAAAGAAATCCGGAAGAGAAACTCACCTCAAACAGAGAAGACTCTATGCCAGAAACAGTAATAGAGGCACAAAGAACCAAAAAGATACTAATTATCGACGATGAGGAGGAATTCCTCAACGATCTCACATTCCTTTTGGATGGACCTTACCAGTTGATTACAGCTCCAGGAAGTCAGGAGGGGTTGAGGTTATTAAGAAAAACCTCACCTGACTTGATAATCCTCGACATCCATATGCCCGCATATCTGGCCCAGAGCGATGAAGACGAAGGGATTGAACTTCTCCGAAAGCTAAAAACCGGAAGATGGTCAAAGATTCCGGTAATCATCCTTACCAAATTCGACATTGAGGAGGTAAAGGGAAAATGCTCTGATTTCAGGATCGAGGCCTATTTTAGAAAGCCACCTAAAGTGGCGGAACTGAAGGAGAGAATCGGGGAGTTACTTGGTGGAGCAAATAATTGAATGAAACAAACCTGAAAAAAAGGAGGAAAAAATGAAAACAGGAAACAGAATGTTGCTGAATTTGATTGTCCTCTTTTTATTTCTCCTACCCAATTGGGCACAAGCCCGCGGTGGAATCACCTTTCAGGGGGCAATGTTTATCCCATCTTTGAAAATGATCAGCGAGACCTCAGGAAGCTATAGTATTGGGGATTATTCAGGAAGCTTTAGTGAAAAGGTCGAAGCAATAGGCCAAAATATTAGAGCTAACTCTGTAGGAATAGGAATCCATTTCAAGGAACCTTCTGGTTCTGGGGTTAGAATCGCTTATCAATACAGGCCAGAGTCTGAAATGGTGTATATCAGGGAAACGGTAGAGAACAACGGGTATGAACACTTAGAGGATGAACGTCCAAGAATATGTTGCTCACTGCATATGGCCTCCCTTTCCGTGATGAGACACATCACTGTAGTAAAGCCCCTTGATCTTTATCTTGGCGCTGGAGGAGCTGTAATTGCTCTTGAGTATCCCCATAAGTACCTCTTTAAAGATTACAGCTATGGCTTTTCAGGGTTCCCCTTGATTGGTGTTGAACTTTTGATCACATCCAGGATTGGATTATACGGGGAGTACCAGTACCACTTTGGTAGAACCTTGGATGATTATTACGATGCCTCAACTAAGGGTGGTTCTATATCTATGAATTGGTACTTCTCCCTGACTGGCCCCAATATGGTGGGTGGAGTAAACCTATACTTCTGAAGCCAACACACCAAAGCTGAAGATTAAAGAAGCGAGAAATGAAGGTAGCACCAGACGTCAAAAAGGGAGAATTCTCGAGTCACTCAAGAAAGATGAAACAGAAAAGCGGTATAAGATTCCAGCAAGCGTGCTAACGAAGCCCAATCTTCAGGTAGGTAAGGGGAAAAGTGCTGCAATTCCTGGCCACAAGCTTATTTGAGGAACTCACTCAGAGTGGCAGAGCTGAAGGAGAAGATGGAACAGTTAATGGGTATTTAATTGACAAATAAACAGAAGGAGGTAAAGCATGAACAAAAGGTTTCCAGTTTTATCGACAGTCTCAAGTCTGCTTCGGGTTGTTGGATGGATAGTGGCAGTAGTTGGTGTCATTTATGCTGGCTATGAAGGAATTTTTGAACCCATGCTACCCAGACATTCCTTTAGTGGACAAAATCTGGTGGAGCTGATAACGGGTTTAGTCCTTGGACTTTTCGGCCTCCTTACCGTAGCTTTCTCGGAAGTAGTAGGAGTTCTCTTCGCCATAGAGGAGAACACGAGAACTACTCTGCAGTAACCGATTGCGGAGAAAGCAATAGAAATAGACTGTTTAACAACAGGCTTAAGCAGTTGGAGAACCACAGTGGTCACTGAGTGGGAGCGATAGTCGCATGAAAGGAGGAAAAATGGATCGTGATACCGCAGTAATTCTTACACAGACAAAGAGCATAGCAGTCTCAGTTCTCCTTACACTCCTGTTTGGCGGTTTTGGGCTCTTCTATGTCAGCGTTCTGGCCGGTGTGATTATGTCCGTAGTTGAAATTATTGCCTGGGTTATCACCATACTCACATTTGGTCTGGGCATTGTGCTATTAATCCCATGTCATATCATCTGCCTCATATGGGCAATCGTGGGTGTACAGAAACACAATGAGAAGCTTATTGCCACAACAACGCAATCAGATCAGCAACCTTAACAAGCCCAACCATAGGTCTCTTTCAACGAAATGCCGATGCCGCATTGAAACTTGCACCTAACAGAACCTCTAATCGTGTCTGGTCTCGTCAATATCTTCGACGTCCAAAACTAACCATTTTTGATGAGACCAAGATAAAAGACAATTACCTTAGGGAGGTAAAAATGAAGAGCAAAAGCATAGTTCTGTTGGCTTTAGCCATCTTCGTAGCATTGGCCTTCTTCAATCTTGCTCAAGCCGTTAGCCATTCACCCAGAAACGCAATTACATTTAACGTGGGAATGTTCGCACCATCGATGAAATGGACAATAGACGTGACGAGTCCTTACAGTGGAACAGGTAATTACACAGGCCCAAACAGCAAAAAGGTCTCATTCGGTATAGGAATTCTTCCCAGAAATTCCTCAGGTACGAGAGTTAGAATTGCTTACCAATACAGGCCGGAAGCAAGGATAGTTTATACTAAGTACAAAACGACCTTGAACATAGAAGGTCACGAATATAAATATTCATTAGAGTATTCGGAAGATGAAGCTATGAAGCTTAGATATTCAATGCATACAGTTTCTCTTTCAGTTATGAAGTCCATTACAATTCACGCACCTCTTAACCTTTACCTTGGAGGAGGAGGGGAAGTTATCCTACTCACCTATTCCAATGAGGTTAACAGCACTGGCTTCTCTGGCTTCCCTTTAGTGGGTCTGGAATTCTTATTTGGACCAAAAATAGGGTTATATAGTGAATACCAGCATCACTTCGGCAGGACCTTAAATAAACATGTTAACTCATCGACTGCTTCTTCCTACTACTCCCTCACTGGTCCCAATATCTTAGGAGGAGTGAATCTATACTTCTGAGGCCAATATCAAATCAAAGCTGAAGATTTATTTAGAAGGAAGCGAGAAATGAGGGTAGCACCAGACGTCAAAAAGGGAGAATTCTCGAGTCACTCAAACGCTTGGTGTGAATTACCAGCTAATTAAGTCGGCAAAAGCAAGGGGTGGCCG
>JAOZNS010000011.1 GCA_029933635.1 Candidatus Zixiibacteriota bacterium
GAAAAATTCAGCTTGGTGGAATTTAATGATTCAAAAATTCTGTGAGTTGACCAACCGCTCAATTCAAACATTACGATTTGGTATCGACAGCTGTTTATTTGATTGCTTTTTTTGTTTTTTTCATTATGATTATCATGGAACAAAAGGCAGTTTATCCTTAGGTAGGGGCGATGAAACCGAAATTTGCCCTTGGTAGCATATCAGGGATACTTTTTCCCTTGCTGGTGATCTCAGGATGTGAGAAAAAGGCAGGTGGTCCCATTGCAACCTCAACCCTTTATGGCTACGTGACCCATGCCACAGATGGAGCTATTCAAGGAGCTGAAGTTCGAGTGCAGCAGATGGTGGATCAAACTGATTCTAACGGATACTACCAACTTCAAAACGTCCCCCAAGGGTCTCAAAGGATAACCTGCTCGCATCCGGATTACAATTCCTTCACCCAGGACGTTTTCATCTCAAGCTTACCTGCTCGATACGACATCATTCTGACAAAAACCGTCTACCGCAACGTTTACGTTGAAGAAGATGCCTCCATCCGTTGGGAATCTCCTGATCAGAATTGCGGTCAGACCACGGTTTTGGGCATTTGGTATAACGACAGTCTTACATTCCGTCAGAAACAGCGTTGTTTTGTGGCACTTCCAGCATTACCCACAAATCTTCCCTCCTCTGCGCTCAAATCTGCAGCACTCAGGTTGGAGGTAAAAAAGATGGGAATCGATATCACGAACTATCCGTTGAGCATAAGGCAAGTGACCTCCCCTTGGTCGGAGGATCAAATCACCTGGAATAATAGCCCTCAGGTCTCCTCCTCCGTTTTCAAAACCCTCAACCCCCAACCACAATTTCTGGATATCGATGTTTTATCCATCTATCAGAATTTCCCCACCTACCAATATGGGATCAGAATTGCATTTAAGATCGATGAGGAGGAAGGTCATCAGCCCACCACCATCTACTACAAATTCTGGTCAAGTGAGGGACCTGAGCCCAACCGACCCTTTGTGGCGCTTAAATACATATATTGATTGGGCTAAAATAAATAGGATAGCGCTCCGGGTTAAACTTAAGAGCTCGAGGCAAAGCTAACTTTTTTCTTAATGGCGTTCTAAAAAGCACCGGTAAAGGAGAAGAATCTCAAACTTTAAGGTGGGGATCAAACCAAGTCAAAAACTCCCCAACCGTAAAGTGCGATCCGGTTATGCAGATTATATCTTCCCATTTGGCTTTATCTAATGCAAAGGGATAAGCCTCCTTAACTTGAGGAAGGATCTGATAAGGTATACCAGCTTGACCCACCACTTCTTTTAAAGATTCCGGCTCAGCCGCTCTTTTGTAATCCGGCTTGGTGAGCACTATGAATTTGGCTTTAGCGCATATTTCTTTTAGCATAAGGGGATAATCTTTATCCTCCATCACGCCGAAGACAAATATGATTCGTCTTTCTGGAAAAAGCTGATTCAAAGCATGAATTAAAGTTTTTGTTCCAGCGGGATTATGGGCTACATCTAATATTACCAAAGGTTTTTTCTCAAAGACCTCTAATCTTGCCCGCCAGTTCACCTTTTTCAAACCATCTCGAATCGCCTGCTCTTCAACCTTCCAATCCAATTCTTTTAGCTTTTGTATTGAAATCAAGCAGGTGGTGGCATTTAAGAGTTGATGTTCTCCAGCCAGATTCAGTTCAAGATTTTCATAACTGGAAGAATTCGAGGAGAAGCTAAATTTTGATCCATAGATCGAAGAATCCAGAACTGTATAACTTGTTCCTTCCTGAACCTGAAGAAGCTCTGAGTTTCTTTTTGTGCAGACAGATCTTATCACCTCCAGGGCTTCTGGCTGATTTACCGCTGTGATGGTAGGGATACCCTTTTTGATTATTCCCGCCTTTTCAAAGGCTATCTGAGGGATGCTATCTCCCAGCTGTTTGGTATGTTCTTTACCCACATTGGTGATTACGGAAATCAATGGAGTGATCATGTTGGTGGCATCCAGCCTCCCCCCCAAGCCGGTCTCCACCACCGCCACATCCACCTTCTGAGAAGCGAAATATTCAAATGCCATGGCGGTGGTCACCTCAAAGAAGGTGTAACCGTTTTTGTCAATCTCATCTTTTAATTGGAGGACAAAATCGAAAATGAAATCTTCCTCAATCAATTCTTGACCTACCCTAATTCGCTCCCTAAAATTCACCAGATGCGGAGAGGTGTAAAGACCTGCTTTATACCCGGATTCACAGAGGATGGAATGAAGCACGGCCGCCACCGAACCTTTCCCATTGGTTCCGGCAATGTGAATGGAGGGAAACCTTAAATGAGGGTTACCTAAACGGTTTAAAATGGCGGTTATGTTTGACAGATCCAACTTTATTCCGAAACGCTCTAAATTATATAAATAAATAAGCGTCTCTTCATAATTTGTGACTGGATTTGATGATTTTGGTAAGACCATTGGAGAATCCCGGCTTTTTTGTTTAATTGGTGGTCCAGCTCATGCCCAGCCCCAACCAGATTTCGTTTTCGTTATTTATGGTTTTATTAGGCACGATCACATAGTTGAGGCTGGGAGTAAAGGTCATACCTTTGAGACCAAAATCTGTGGATATTCCCAAGCATATATCTGAAATACCAGGATCGACTCGAATACTTTGATATTGATTGGTGTATCCTATCTGGATGATCGGGTAAAACACCTGTTGAAACCTTTCGTTTACCAAACGCAGACAAGGGCTAAAAGAGAGGGTGAGGTAAACCCCATCGCCTAAATTGAAATCGTAATAGATGGTCAAAGTGGGCCAGAGAGGAAGTGAACTTACAGATATTCCCGCATATACCTCAGGTGTAGTAGAATTTTTGTCCGGATAATTGGGCATGCTGGGAAAGGTGAAATAACCCAGTCCAGCTGAAAAATCTACCCCTTTGGAAAGTGATTTCTGATAACCTACGATCAGATCCAGTTCCACAAAGTCCGTGTCCTTTAGAGCAAAAGCGGACCAGAGATTAAGCCATGCTCCGCTTTTGCCGAAAGTTAGGGTAAAAGAGGGTTGTAGCGCAGGACGATCATCACAGATGGTATCAAATCCTCTCCAGATGTAGCGGGAAACAAAGGTAAGATCGGAGCGAAATCCAACCTCTGAAAGGACCGGTGAAGGGAACAAAAACAGAGCCAATCCCATCAGAAGGAAACGATGAAGGCTGTTCTGAAGATGTTTCGTCCATACCATATAATCCCTTCTTTGTTGAGATTTTCTATGACTTTATAAAATTTAACCGAACTTTAATTCGGTGTCAATCGTATTTTTATGTTGATTTTTAATCCCGGAAAGGATACACCTTTTGTCTTTCTAAGGCAAACCAATTTTACACACAAATATTTACATTACCTCAAATCAAGCTATCTCCTTCCGATAATTGACAAAAGAGGGCAATTTGACTATATTTCGGCAGCACTTAAGGAGAAAGGATAACCCATATGGCTGATGTGGACCCGAGCATATTCAAAGCCTACGACATAAGGGGAACTTATCCGGACCAGCTAAACCAAAAGATCGCCTATAAGATTGGTAGGGCGCTGGTTTTGTATCTTAAGCCAGAAAGGGTGGCAGTAGGAAGGGACATGCGACTCTCCTCTCCCAAGCTATATGAGGGACTGACCCGAGGAATCGTTGAAGGGGGAGCGGATGTAATCGATATCGGATTGGTCTCCACCGACTGTTTATATTTCACCGTGGGGAAATTCCGCTACGATGCCGGGGTGATGATCACCGCATCTCATAATCCCCCAGAGTACAATGGATTTAAACTGTGCAAAGGGGAGGCGGTGCCATTAAGTCTGGAGTCGGGCCTAGATCGAATCAGAGAGCTGGTCTTGAAAAATGATTTTCCTGCTCCACAAAAGTGGGGTTTGGTAAAGAGGAAGGATGTGGATGAGGCTTATGTTCAGCATGTGCTTTCCTTCGTAAATCCTCAGAAAATAAAACCTTTTAAGATAGTGATCGATGCAGGCAATGGGATGGCCGGAAAGATAATTCCTCAACTTTTCTTGTATCTCCCCTGTAAGGTTATACCCATGTTTTTTGAGCTGGACGGTTCCTTTCCTCATCATCTGGCCAGCCCGATCGAGCCAGAAAATATCGCCTCCTTAAGGGAAAGGGTCCTTGCAGAAAAAGCAGATTTAGGGGCGGCATTCGATGGAGATGCGGATCGAATGTTTCTGGTGGACGAGAAGGCTAACCCGCTGGGTGGCGATACGGTAACCGCTCTGGTGGCTAAAAACCTTTTGCGCAAGGAAAAAGGGGCCACCATTCTGTATAATCTGATCTGCTCCAAGGCAGTTCCCCAACTGATAGAAAAGGAGGGGGGAAGGGCAATTCGCACCCGGGTGGGACACGCATTGATCAAGCCGCTGATGAAAAAACATGATGCCATATTTGGAGGAGAGCACTCCGGACATTTTTATTTTCGAAACAACTGGTTCGCCGACTCCGGCTTGATCGCCCTTCTGGTCTGCCTGGAGCTTTTCTCTGAGGAAAATCAACCCATCTCGGAGCTGGTCAAATCCATTGATCCTTATTTCCGCTCCGGAGAGATCAACAGTCGGTTGGAGAACATCCCACAGAAACTGCGCCAGATTGAAAAACATTATTCCAATGGTAAAATCGACCATCTGGACGGATTGACCGTCGATTTCGGAGACTGGTGGTTCAATCTCAGACCCTCCAATACCGAGCCTCTCCTTCGCCTCAACGTCGAGGCTACCTCTAAAAAGTTAATGGAGGAGAAAAAAGAGGAACTTCTGAAGCTGATTCAAAGTTAAAGGGCTTAAGCCACGGAGATCAAAAGGGAATAAGAAAAAAATTTCTTTTCTTCCGCAGGGGGGTATCTCGGCACAAAAAAGCTCAAGTAATCGGTCAAACTTTCGATAATATAAATACACCCGGCCCATAAAGGGGAAGTGGTCTATGCACACAGACCAGATAACAGAAGGATTGAAGATAGAAAGGAAAAGCACACCTAGGGTTCTGGTGGTGGATGACGATGAGCGAATCCGCCTTTTGCTGGTGGATACCCTTTCCGCTCTGGGCTACGAGACCCTCTCGGCCAAGGATGGAGAGGAGGCATTGGCACTTCTGGATGCCGAAAAGTTGGATCTGGTGATTGCGGATGTGCGAATGCCCAAGATGAATGGCATCTCTCTGCTTAAAAACATCAAGAGTCGAAATCCTCTTCTGCCCGTCTTAATCATCACAGGCTACAATTTCACCTACACCAAGGATCAGGCGATGGAGAGCGGAGCTGACGGCTTTCTGGCAAAGCCCTTCAGAATTGGAAAAATCGAAGAGTTGATGCGCAGGGTATTGGGGGTTAAAGCTATCACCGAGGAGAAGCCGTATAGACTCAAGAAGATCCTTGTGGTAGATGATGACGAACAGCTTCGTAACATGTTGTTGGAGATTTTGGGCAGTCTGGATTATCTCCCCATCGGGGTGGAGGACGGTGAACAGGCTTTAAACCAGCTGCACATTCAGGACTTTGACCTGGTTGTCTCTGACATACGCATGCCCAAGATGGATGGGCTTGCCCTCCTTAAGAATATCAAACGAATATCTCCTGAGCTTCCGGTGGTGATGATCACCGGCTTTTCCTCCGCCTGTCCACCTCAAAAAGCCATGCAGGAGGGTGCGGATGGCTACTTAGCCAAACCGTTTCGCATAGAAAAGATCGATGAGCTGATGCGCAGCCTCTTATCCTGTAAAGAAGACGGGCACTAAAGTTCTTTTTCCGGTTCCCGAACTCCTCTTAACTTTTTTCTTAACCATCTCTTTATTTTCTGGAGACGGTCAGAGTTAGAAAGTTCTTGACCAGCTAAATTTCTATTTGATCTCTTCCTTTAATTCCTCCAGCTCCTCTTTGAGCGCATCGAGTTGTTCCTTTAAATTTTCCATCTCCTCCTCTATCCCCGATGAGTATTCTTTTTCCCAAAACATCCTGGGTGGGCAGAGTTTTTCTGTCAGGATCTTCAGCTTGTAAAGATCGCCAAACTCAGATGATGGCTCCTCTTCTTCCACCTGAACCTCAAAAGTCTTGGGTCTCCCATCGCGGATGACTTTAAGCTTTACCTCATCCCCTCCTTCCTTTTCGGAGAGGATCTCCATCAAATCCTCGGCATCCTCAATCTTTTCACCATCCACCTCCACGATCACATCACCCGCCTTGAGTCCAGCTTCAAAGGCGGGTCTATCCTCCTCCACCTCAGTAATCAAAGCACCCTCCCCATCCTCCACGCCGAAATAATCTCCTAACTGCTCGGTCAAATCCTGCACCTTCACCCCGATTCGACTGCCGGAGAAAATGGAGAAGGAGTAGATGTAGGGTTTAATCCCTTTTAACTTATGCTCCAATGGTTCAAATTCGAGCTCACCGGACAAAAGGTCCTTGGGACGTTTGCCCAAAGTGAGGGATATGGTTTTCTTCTCCCCCTCACGTAAAATGGTGAGCTTCACCTTCTCACCTGGGGAACAGCTTCGTATCAGCCTGGTCAGGTGAGAGGAATTTCTAACCCTGTTCCCGTCAAATTTTATAATCACATCCTCCTGTTTTAAACCCGCCTCATCTGCTGGACTACCCTTGACCACCTCCCTGACCAGAGCCCCTCTTTTTGATTCCAAACCCAGAGCCTCCTTTATATCCCAGGTGAGGTCCTGTAAATAGACGCCCAACCAGGCTTTCTTTTTCTCCCTATCTCTTTTCGCCACCGTGGGGGCAACGGTTACCAGAGAAGCAATAAATGCTAAAGATAAAATTAGAGCTATGCTCCTCTTCCACATGACAGACCTCCTTTCATAATTTTATTTTTTTCTTTTTCTTATTTTTTGCTACCACCGATCATGGAAAATGTTCCCTACTTTCTGCAATAATAAAAATGCAATATATTGTTTTTATCAAGACGCAATAAAAAAAATCGGTGAGAGGGACCATTATCTTAATTTTTCTCCAAGCGAGCGGATTGAATTTTCCCCTCATTTTTAGGGCTAAAGGATTTGGATGTTCTGCCGAAAAAAATAAAAAAGGTTTTTGCAAAAAAGATAGCGGGCAAGAGAAAAAGATTGATTTTCCGATCTGACCATATATAATTCTTTCCTGGTTCAACCAAGATAAGACAGATCCGTCCCCAAAAAATCCGTCCCCAAAAAAAGAAAAAAATAAGAGAGGGAATGACGGATCTGTCTATTTATTTTGCTTAAAAAAGCAAAATTAAACTTTCTTCCCAATTAACTTCTAAATCCTCAAAATTTCATTCATTCTGATTTGCCGGATGGGATTCGCCAAATCTTAGGTTTCTCTTCTCCTAAACCCATTTCGTCCTTCGATCGATTAATCAGAATCTATCCAGACAAAATCAAGCTTCTTGAACTATTTGGGAAGAGGCTCAGCCTGTAATCTTATACAGAAAAATGGAATAGAGGATCTTGTAGCGAAACAGTAAAGGTTTGCTATTAAAGTAGAAAAAAATCAAAATGCTTAAGCGTTAATACGTTTTCTAATAACGTCATTTCCTATCACTTATAAGTTTCTTTCAGTCACAGCAGAAAAAAGCTTGACAACGGAAAACCGTCAGGTTATTATGCGAAATGGAAATTCATAAGTGATTATATGTTAATAAGATGTGGAAAACTTGTGAGGGGCCTACAACTCTTTATAAATGAAGCAAGTGAGGGGAGTTAACAGATAGGATAGATTGTGGATAACTATCTCTTGCTTATTATGGGAGCTCTCCCAATTCTTTAAATAGCAATAGTTTTCCAATTATGACCAAATGTGGATTGTTTGTTATTTTTTGATGAACATATCCGAATAAACATATCTTAAAAAGAAAAATATATAAGGATCTCTTAATATAGAACGGTTGAGTTCTATGGAGAAGGATAACGGCAGGTTGTGGGTTGAATGTCTTTCCTTGCTGAGCAAAAAGATTAGGAAGCAAAGTTTCTGCACCTGGCTAAAAGCAACCCGGGGGCTGCCCTCTCCAGAGGGGACCATTCGGGTGGCTGTTCCCAACAAATTTGTAGCAGACTGGTTGCAGGAACACTATCTTGATTTGATCAAGGAGGCAGTGCGGGAGGTGACCCGTAAGAACCTTGCTTTAGCTTTTTATGTCTCCAAGGATTCTGTTGAATATCATCCTCAGATGAGCATGAATTTCGAAAAGCCGGCAGAGAAAAAGGCTTCTGGGGAAAACCTGCCCGGCGAGATGGGTTTAAATCCAAAATACACCTTTGAAGCATTTGTGGTGGGTGACAGCAACCAGTTCGCCCATGCCGCCGCTTTAGCGGTGGCAGAGGCTCCCGGCAGAACCAAATTTAATCCCCTCTATATTTATGGGGGGGTTGGATTGGGGAAAACCCATCTGGCTCAAGCCATTGGACACTTCGCCCGGGATGCATATCAGGGAATGAAAATTTTATATGTGACCAGTGAAAAATTCACCAGTGATTTTATCAACTCCCTAACCTCCAATTCTACTCAAGATTTTGTTAACTTTTACCGAAACGTTGATATCCTTCTTTTGGATGATATTCAATTCTTCGCGGGAAAGGAGAGCACCCAGGTGCAGTTTTTTCATACCTTCAACGTGCTTTATCAAACAGGAAAACAGATCGTATTAACCTCGGATCGTCCTCCTCGGGAGATAAGGGGGGTGGAAGAAAGGCTTCTCTCCCGTTTCCAGCAGGGACTGGTTACCGACATTCAACCACCCGATTTAGAGACTCGTATAGCCATCATAAACAAAAAAAGTGAATCGGATGGGACCCCCATTCCTATTGAGGTAGCAACCTTTATCGCCGATAACGTAACCTCCAACATCAGAGAGCTGGAAGGTTCCTTGATTCGATTATTAGCTTACGCTTCTCTTAATTCAAAAGATATCACGGTGGATTTAGCCAAGGAGGTTTTGAAGGATACCATTAGAAACCAAGCCAAGCAGGTGACCATGGAACAGATTCAAAAAAAGGTGGCGGTAAGTTATAACCTTCCGCCTGAGTCCTTGTGTTCCAAAAGAAAAACCCAGGAAATCGTTTTAGCTCGTCAGGTGGCAATGTATTTGTCTCGCAGTTTAACCACCAATTCACTAAAATCAATTGGCTTGCACTTTGGGGGAAGGGATCATTCCACCGTGATTCATGCTTGCACCCAAGTATCTGAAAATATAAAAAAGGATTCGAACTTTAAATTGAAAGTGGATGAGATTATAAACTCTCTTTATGTGTAAATGATGTTAAAATGATCTTGGTTCGTCTGAATAAAATAGAATTTAATTTTTTCCTTTTAATTGATGGTTGCTTTTCCATGTATCAATCAACAAAAAAATAAATTGGGTTTTTTAGGGTAATGCTAAAAACCACACAACCTTAGGACTGTTGAGATCAAGAAATTAACATTTCAACTTAATTATTATTAATATTATGTAGTTAACAATTTACTTTTCATAATAACCTTTGTGAAAACGAAAAACAGATAATTTATCTCGGAGGTTGCCGATGAAATTCTCTTTACCTCAAAGTAAATTACTATCATGTGTACAAAACATTATGAATGCTGTTCCCACCCGAACCACCTTACCCATCTTGTCCAATGTGCTTTTGGAAATCTCCAACTCTAAGTTGAAGTTAGCCGCCACCGATCTGGATGTCTCGGTAATAACCACCATTTCCATAGATTCCACCAAGAAAGGAGCCTTAACTATTCCTGCACGCCCTTTTTATGATATCCTGAGGGAACTACCAGAATGTGATGTTGAGATTCACATCACGGAGAACCGTATGGAGTTGAAAGCTGAACGTGGAACATACAAGCTATCCGGAATACCGGCAGAGGAATATCCTAAGCTTCCCACCATAAATTTAGCCAAAGAGATAAAACTTCCTGGCAGTGATCTCCAGAGAATGATTAAGAAAACCATCTTTGCTGTTTCTACCGATGAGACCAGGCCAGCGCTAAATGGAGTGTTATGGCAGACCTCTGGAAATAACATGCAGATGGTTGCCACAGATGGACACAGGTTAGCCAGAATATCCTTAAAGAACACCAGACTCAAGGGATTGCATGAGGATGTAATAATACCCCCCAAGGTTCTCAATCTTCTAGTTAAGATGATGGTTGAGGAAGATAAAGAGATTGGGATAATTTTTGGAGAAAACAACTTAATCTTCAACTTGGGCCAGACGGTCTTAGCATCCCGCTTGATCGAAGGACCCTATCCTAACTTCGAGCAGGTGATTCCAAAGGATAATGATAAGAAGCTGGTGGTAGATAAAGACCTTTTAATCGGTGCGGTTAGGAGAATGTCGATTTTAGCAAACACCCTCACCCATCAGGTGAAGTTTACCTTAAAGAAGGATAGCCTGGAACTTTCTTCAGCCAATTTCGACTTAGGAGGGGAGGCGAAGGAGTCCTTACCCTGTGATTATGTGGGCGAGCCGATGGATATCGGATACAACGCCTCCTATGTGTTAGATATTCTCAAACAGTTGGATGGAGATGGGGTGGTCTTTGAACTGGGCACCTCCATTTCACCTGGAAAGATATATTCCTCCCCAAAAAAGGAGGGGGAGGACTACTTGTGTCTTTTGATGCCCCTCCGTTTGGCCGAATAAAAGACCAAAGGCTTACTATCTTTTTCAGGTGAGGTAGCTTTATTTTCTGGTGGGAAGGATCAACTATGGGGGGAGGATCTTTCCCACCTCCTTTTTTATGGGTTGGTCTTTGGATCGACTTTATCCATAAAGAATTCCAAAGAAGAAATGCAGGAAAAACGTTTGCTGAAGAAATAATTTTCATTATATTTATCGATATGTTAAGAAGACAACCCGAGAAAATTGATAAGGTGCTGGTTCGCACCCTGAAGGGTTTGAAACTCGATGGAAGGATAAAACAAGAGACCATCCTTTTGAACTGGGGTAAGACGGTGGGGGAGCGGATTGCCTCTCGGACCACTCCGCTGAGAGTCAAGGACTCGATCCTTTTTGTGGCAGTGGAAAATGCATCTTGGAGGAACGAACTTATTTTTCTTAAAGAGAAGATCATCAAGCAACTCAACCATTCCGTAAAAGCTAACGTAATAAAAGATATAGTGTTTACTAATTGAGGAAGCCTGTAAGCCCTGCAGGTTTCTCTACAATGGGAAAGCGGGTGGGTTCTATTTTTTCTTAGACAATTTTCACAATATGTGGTATCTTAAGAGGGGAGAAGACACTTTATATGGATACTTCAGGACCAAAAGAAGAGAGATTGGAGCCTTTGGGGCACCATTATGATGCCACCACGATTCAGGTCTTGAAAGGTCTGGACGCGGTGCGTCGAAGGCCCGCAATGTATATCGGCGATACCGGCACCAAGGGATTGCATCATCTGGTATATGAGGTGGTGGACAACAGCATCGATGAGGCCATGGGGGGGTTCTGTGATTCCATTAAGGTGGTGATTAACAAGGAGGGAAGTGTGATGGTGCAGGACAACGGGCGAGGCATACCTGTGGGCATTCATCCCACCCAGAGGAAGCCGGCAGTGGAGGTGGTGATGACCATGCTTCATGCAGGAGGGAAATTTGACCATCGAACCTATAAGGTGGCTGGCGGACTGCATGGGGTGGGGGTCTCGGTGGTGAATGCCCTCTCAGAGTGGTGTGAGGTGGAGGTGACTCGCGACGGGAAAAGATATTTCCAGAGGTATGAGCGAGGAAACACGGTGACCCCCCTCAAACAGATTGGAAAGGGGAAACATTCAGGCACCAAGACCACCTTCAAGCCAGATCCGAAAATTTTCAAAAAGACGGATTTCAGCTTCGATGTCCTTTCCGCCCGAATGAGGGAGCTGGCTTTCCTGAATAAAGGGTTGAAGATTGAGATTCAGGATGAACGCACAGGCAAATCCAATCTTTTTAAATATAAAGGAGGAATTAGCTCCTTCGTCGATTATTTAAATGAGAATAAACAGGTGGTCCATCCTCGTCCCATATATCTTCATAACACCAGGAACGGCATCGATGTGGAGATGGCTCTCCAATATAATGACTCTTACACAGAAAACATCTTCTCTTATGTGAACAACATAAATACCATCGAGGGAGGAACCCACCTGTCAGGATTTAAGACCGCTTTGACTCGCACCATCAATAATTATGCGCAAAAAAATAACTTCTTGAAGAATGGACAGGGGGCCCTGGAAGGTGAGGACGTTAGAGAGGGCTTGGCCGCAGTGATCTCAGTTAAGATTCCCGATCCTCAGTTCGAGGGGCAGACCAAAACCAAGTTAGGCAACAGCGAGGTGAAGGGGATCGTGGAGTCGATTCTGGGCGAGAGCCTCTCTGAATATTTTGAGGAGAATCCCACCGTTGCCAAAAAGATCGTGGAGAAGGCAGTTTCCGCCGCCCGAGCGCGGGAGGCAGCCAGAAAGGCCCGGGAGCTGACCCGCAGAAAAAGCGCGCTGGAGACATCCACCTTGCCCGGAAAGTTAGCTGACTGTTCTTTGAATGATCCCTCACTTTGCGAACTTTACATCGTGGAGGGTGACTCTGCAGGAGGTTCTGCCAAACAGGGAAGGGATAGAAAATTTCAGGCCATTCTTCCCTTAAAGGGGAAAATCCTCAATGTGGAGAAGGCCCGGATTGATCGGGTTTTGTCCAACGAGGAGATTCGCACCATCATCACCGCCCTGGGGACTGGGATCAAAGATGAATTTGATATAAACAAGGCGCGCTATAACAAAGTGATCATCATGACCGATGCGGATGTGGATGGTTCTCACATCCGCACCTTGATCCTCACCTTTCTTTACCGCCACATGAAGGAGCTTATCGAGAGAGGATATGTATATATCGCCCAGCCCCCCCTGTATCGGGTCAAAAAAGGGAAAACCGAACTTTATGCCTATTCGGATGAAGAAAGAGATCGTCATATTGAGAGATTGGGCAAGACTGGAGTAACGGTTCAAAGATATAAGGGATTGGGTGAGATGAACCCTGAGCAGTTGTGGAAGACCACCATGGACCCAGAGACTCGCACCCTGCTTCAGGTCACCTTAGAGGATGGTGCAGAGGCGGATCATATCTTCAGCATACTGATGGGCGATCAAGTTGAACCCCGCCGCAAGTTCATCGAGGAGAACGCCAAATACGTGAGAAATCTGGATGTATAATTTAACTCAAGTATTTTGGGGGATTTGATTTATCCAGCTTACAAGACGGTTCCTATAAATACTCCTCTGCGTTTTTTAACCTTTTCACATGCAAATAAAAGTTGGTTGCTGTGGCTTTCCGATTTCTCGGGAGAAGTATTATAAAAGCTTCGATGTGGTCGAGATTCAGCAAACCTTCTATCAGCCCCCTCAGGAGAAGACGGTCCTAAGATGGCAGAAAGAAGCACCTGCAGATTTTGAGTTCACCCTGAAAGCCTGGCAGTTGATCACCCACCCTCCATCCAGCCCCACCTATCGAAGACTTAAAGCTGGTATTCCTGAATCAAGGAAAAAGAGCTATGGTTTCTTCAAACCAACTGAGGAGGTATTTCAGGCTTGGGAGAAGACCGAAAAAACAGCCCAGATTCTGAAAGCTAAGATCATCGTTTTCCAATGTCCCGCAAGTTTTCAGCCCACTCCGGAAAACAAGAAAAATCTGAGGAGATTTTTCAAAGCCATAAGAAGAAGAAAATATAAGTTAGTCTGGGAGCCAAGAGGAAAATGGGAGAGGGAGGAGGTTTCAGCCTTATGCGAGGAGTTGAGCCTTATCCCCTGTGTGGACCCGTTTAAAGAAGCTCCGTTTCCCGGAAAGATGGGTTACTTCAGATTGCATGGAAAGGGTGGATATCGATACAGGTATACGGATTCCGACCTGAAAAAGCTTATAGCCTGGGCAAAAGACTTTGACACGGTTTACTTCATGTTCAACAACGTTTATATGCTGGAGGACGCACTTCGCTTTAAGAAGATAAAAAAGATGTAATGGTCGGACCTCCCGACTTTAAAGAAGAGAATTTCGCTTATTTCCCATTTCTGCTGAGTAAACTCTGCCACTACATTACCCTGTCCAATATGGTGTCCTGACGTTAACTTGAGACCGACCTACCACTTTTTATCTGCAGTAAATTCTAAACATTTTTCCAAAATATCTTTTGTTTTCTTAAGCTTGCTTTTCTGCCTTTTTTTCGTCCTTTCAGTCAATGGCAGATTCAAGATATCCTGGCACATGATTGCAGATTCCTTATATCTTCCCAGATTAAAAAGACAGGTGGCAATGAGGAATTTGCACTCGATCAGATTGTAGGATTGATCTAGATTTTTTGATGCATGGACTCTTTCTATTCTCTCTGACAATTCTTGATACTTAAGCAAAGCGTTGTGCCAGTCCTTTTTCTCGTAGTAAGCTTCTGCCAGTGCCCAAAGGAAGGATTTCCCCCGGGGATATTCAGCCTGCATCTTTTGAGCCAAATTTATTGCCTGGTCGAACTTTTTTTCTTGAATATACATCCAGATGAGCCCGCTGGCTGCCGCACCCTTGGAGAAGATTGAGTTCTGGTATGCTAACTTCATCTCAGAGATTCCTTTTTCTCTGTTGTCTCCGATAAACGGGAGCCACCAGAATGCCTTTGTTACAACGCTTGACCAAAAGTGATAGGAGCCAAGTCCCACATAGGCATCGTAAAGTTTCGGATCACACTTTAGTGCCTTCTTTAAAGCGGATTTTGCTTTGAGCCCTTCATTTAAAGCCGACCACCAGTTTCCTTTTTTAGCCTCATAAACCGCCTTTGCGCCATACGAGTTACCCAAAATAAGATAAGCCCAGGGGTCTTTTTTGTTTTGCTTGATCCTCCTTCGGGCCAGTTTTTTAGCTTTTTTAATCTGTTCATAAAAATCCTTTTCCCTAAAGTCGCTTTCCAAGTCGATCATCTGGGACTGATACAGGGCGGCAGAAAAAAAATATCCGGCTGGATCCTCTGGATCCATCTGAATCAACCCACTAAACAGGCTTTCGGCGGTTGGGTAATTCTCCTGAAATGTGGCCTCGATTCCTTTAAGTAATAAATTTTTTATTCGGGGATCCTGGTAGTTGAGAAATTTTTGAGGAAGCGAAAGTTTGGGGTAGATAAAAAGAAGGGTTAATAAAAAGAGCAGGCTGAGGGCCGGTTTGCTTCTCACCCGGTATTTGACTCCTTTCTTATCCTCTTTTTTAACTCTTTGGCTTTGCCTATAAACTCTTTTATGCTTTTGTTCCTTTTAGCTTCTTTGCCGAAGGAAAGAATAGAGTCTATTTGAGCAGAACATTTTTCAAACTCTTTTTTCTCATAATAAGCTCGAGCCAGAAAAAAGCGACACTCCACCTCACCGGCGGGATGATAATAAGGTGAGGAGGTTAGTGCTTCAAGTAGGGCAAGGTAAGTGTTGACCGCTTCATCATACATCCCGGTCTCCAGCTGGACTTGTCCTAAGAACCACAATAGAAAAGGTTTGTTGGGATGTTTTTTTTGCAACTTGTTGATCATGTTAAAGGCTTTTTCGTATTCTTTGTTTTCCACCCAGATGCGCACCAGGGCAAACTTAGCGTCCTCCTTGGCATATTTGCCCTTTTCGATGGCTAACTTGATCATATCGATTCCCATCTGTCGCTTGTCCGCCACAAAGGGAAGCCACCAGAAGATCTTTGATTTCAAACTCTTCCAGAAATGATAGGTCCCCAAACCATAGTAGACGTCATATAGCTCTGGGTCAAGCTTCAAAGCCTTTTCCAGATAACCCTTTCCTTTCAAGCCGTCCACGAAGGCACCAAACCAGTTGCCGGTTAAAGCCTTATGGATCCCCCGGTACCCCACGGCACCCCCTAAGTAGAGATAATCATATGCGCTCAAATTGCCCTTCTTTTTCTTCTCCTCCGCAGTCTGGATGGCCAGATTCATATATCTGTTAAACTCGTCCAGATAGGAATAGTTGCGGAAATCGTCCATCATGGTCTGAAGTGAGGCTGACACATAGAAGTAACCAATGGGATCTTGGGGAAAGATATCGATAAGCTTTTTGAACTGCTCTACCGCTTCATGCGTGGAATCAGCATGAACCAGATGAAGTCCTCTCAATATGATGGAGTCCACCTCAGGCGAATCCATGGACAATTTGCCCGAAGCGTAAACCTTAAATGAGATTAAACTGAGGAGCAAGATTAAAAAAAGAGCAATCTTTCGCAAAGGCATATCCGCTCTTTGAATTTTCATTATTGGCTCAAAGACCATATTAGGGCTTTTCTTTTACCTCTTTTTTAACACACAATATTGGGCAAAGATCAAAGGTCCGCTTTTCCCTCTAACAAATCTCGGGTTAATTGGTCCACCTGGGCCGTTTTGGCTTGGGTGGTTAAATCTTTCAAGAAATGTAGGTAATCTTCCATAAAGGAATAAACCTGAATGGAACCCCTTCGCCTGCTTTGTATTTTCGTCGACTTCAAAAGGTCAAACAAACCCCAGGGGGTGGTGGTTATCCTTTCCACATCGTTCCAGGGTATGTATACGAAAGAGGTGGCAAATCTTCTCCAGATCATTCGTTCGAAAACCAATTCGTTGGGGGTGATGATCAACAGATGATAGGAGGAATCCAGCCGGATGAAGAGAACCAGAAGGATAAAGATGAGGAAAAAAAGCATGGACGACCAGATGGAGTTTCTAAAACCAGCCACCGCCGCCAGTATCAATATCACCGCGACTAAGGAAAAAAATATCCTCAGCTCTATCCCGAAGAATCTGTATCTTCTTGTATCCTCTGGCAAGCTTACTTTTTTCTCAACCACAGATCACCTCTTACGTCAAGGTTTGCCTCATTATATAAGCTTTCCGTGAGAAATCAAGACCTTTAGTGGCATGTTACCCTTTGATCTTTCGTCGATACTCTATTCCTCCTCTATAGACTCAGATTCCAAAGTTTTTAAGGAGAGATGTTCCACCTTAAGATAATAGAGCCCCAGCAGAGTAACTGGAAAGTATTGACTGGCGTGCAGAACGATGGAAAAGGGCAAAGAGATGTTTTTATCATATCCAAATGTGGCCAAGGATACCACGCAGGCATAGTGAAAGGTTCCCACAAATCCCGGGGAGGAAGGCAACATCACTCCCAGCGCAACTATTCCCAAAAGGATGAAGGAGGCTTGAATGGGCGGACGCATATCGAAAGCCATAAATATAAAATAATTGCTTAACCCCACCACCACCCAGATAAGGACCGACCAGGCTAAAATCCAGATCAGGCTTTTTACGTCCCTGAAGACCTTCAATCCACCAATGAACTTCTCTATTATCTTCTGCACCCTAAAGGAAAAAGCCTCGGGCAGAAAACGGAAAATGAAGTTGAAGAATCTCAAGGTGAGCTCCTTTTTGGTCTCAATAAAAAACAGAAAGGCGAGGGTAAGAAGATTTGCCAGCAGAAATAGATAGCTGGCTTTCTTGACCCATTCCGGAAAGGGGGACAAAAGCAGGGATAGCCACAGGATGAAAAGAAGCGAGAAGCCATCGAAGATTCGTTCGATCACTATGGTGGCGAAGGTGGCGCTTTTGGAGATGTTTTCGGTTGTTCCCAAGGAATAGGCCCGGACAAACTCCCCCAATCTGGCAGGCAACACGTTGTTTGCCATGAAACCGATCATCACCGAGGAGAAAAGTCGCTTAAGCTTCACCTTTTTGATGGGATGAATCATGAATCTCCATCGGTAGGCCCGCATCCACATGCTCAGGAGGACCAATACAACGTTGGGAAGGATGAACCAGTAGCAAGCTTTCTTCAAAGAGGACCAGAGCTCAGAATAATCCACCTGGCGAAAGGCCAGATATAAAAATATCAGGCTGATTGCCAACCCTATGACCAACTTCCTTTTCATATCTCACCGAGGAATTGTTTTTTGTCTGAAAAGCGGGGAGGCGAAAGCCTTTATTTGGTCACCCAGAGAAAACGGCATTGGTTATCGTCTGGGTCTTGCCACGATCTGTTCTATCAATTCCATGGTTTTATCAGCCGCATCATCCCAGCTGAACCTTTTTGCCCAGGCAAGTCCTCCCTGTCTTAGCCTTTCCCTGTAATTGGAATCGGAGAGTATCTTTTTTAAACACTCTGAGAGTTGCCTCACATCTGCATATTCGAACAAAAGTCCGGTTTTTTCGGGCACCACAGAATCTTTTAAGCCGGGGACGTTGCTGGCGATGACCGGGGTTCCACAGGCATTGGCTTCGATGTTGGTCAACCCCCAACCTTCCTTTAAAGAGGGATAGACCGCCACCCAGGCGCTCTGCAGTCTTTTCACCTTCTCCTTTCTGTCCACAAAGCCGGTGAATTCAACTTCCCTCTTCAGGTCAAGCTTCTCCGTCAGGCTCATCAGCTTATCTTTATAATCGCCCTCCCCCACGATGGTTAACTTAGCTTCCGGTATCTCCTCCAAGGCTAAGCGAAAAGCCTCAAGAAGATGGTCAATGCTTTTGTATTTTTTTAACCTTCCCAGGTAAATCACGGAGGGGAAAGGGTCTTTCTGCACAAAAGGATCGGGTCGGTAAAGGGCATGATCGATTCCGCAATAAATTACCCGAATGTCATCTGGAGGAAGTCCTCGTCTGATCAGATCCTCTTTGGTGCTTTCCGAAATTACCATGAATTTGAAACCCTTGTAGAGTCGGGGTATAGGCTTTTCGGAAAGATAGATGTAGGTTCCTAAAATGAAATTTATTTCCTTAAAGACCGAATCGGAAAAAAGATGGGGAATCACCACCAGAAGAGGAAGCCTGTGATAAAGAGGGCTGTAAAAAGGAATCTTGTTTATGTCCTCTATGATTAGGTCCCATCTTTTTTGGGCCAAAAGAGCCTTGAGGGCCAATGGGGCCACAAAATTGAAATTAAAGCGAGAGCCCCTTCTGACTATTCTGATCCCATCGGTGGTCTCTTCTGGTTTACATCCGGGAAATCCACTGCACAAAAGGGTGACTTGATGTCCTTTGAGGGCTATCCTTTTGAGTATCTCCTGGAGGTGAACTTCGGCCCCCCCTGCTTGTGGATTGGCGAGATCTTCCCAGTTTAATGCTAGGATATTCAATTGAGCTGTAAACGATGAACCGCGAACCAAAATTTAAGGTTTTTGAGGCTTTTCCATGAATTTAAAATCGGGCGATTTGATCTGATTCAACATGCTGATGGTCTGAGCATCCTCGGGATTGTTCTCCACCCAGGTCTCCAAGAGTTGAGTGAGGCTCTCTTTATCTTTTTCGGCATAGTAGATGCTAACTAAAGCCTCCAGGGCAGGTTTGAAGCTTTTGTTGATGGAAAGTATCTTTTTCATGGAATCTATTGCCTTTTTGGTCTGCCCCCGTTCCTTGTATTTGTAACCTAAGTTGAAGTATAACCTCTCAATAAACTGCTGTTCGGCTAAGGTCTTGGACTTTTGCACCATCTCTTCTGCTCGCTGAAAGATAGCCTGGATCGAATCATCCGGCTGTTCAGATTCAGCATAAAGCTGAAGGAGATAAGCATACGGGCGCCAGTCGTAAGGCAAAAGATCAGAGATCCTCTTCGCCACCTGAATGGCTTCATCGTATTGTTTTGCTCTCCTTAGGGTATCGGCCAATCCCAGAAAACAGGAGGTGTAGTTGGCTAAAAGTCGGATGTCGTTCTCATCCTTATGCACGGATGGATCGCCCACTCCTCTAAATCGAAAGACACCGAAGAGTTTATCTCGCATGATATCGGGCTCAACCATAAGCTTGCCCGTCTCCTTGACCACCCGGTAAGCCATCCCCTCCATCCTCAGGTGATCGTCGATGGATTCACCCTTATATTTTCTGTTTTCGCTGGCTACCGTGACCGCAAAATAGATGGGATACCTCCACCTGTTGGTCTCCAGTATATTGTCGATCATTTGATCCTGAATTCTTAAAATCTTCCCATCCGCGGTGCGGACAAAGCCCAATCGATCGATCTCCTTATCGGTGAAGCTTATCGGCACCCCCCACTGATGTTTCATCTGCTTTATATACCATTTGGTGTTGATCAGGCTTAAGTTTACCACCCTCACATCCTGTCTGATCTTCTCCACGTTTTGCAGAAACCACAGGGGAAAGGTGTCGTTATCTCCATTGGTAAAAATTATAGCATCCTTATCACAGGAATTGAGAAGATTGTATGCGTAATCATATGGGAGATAGTTCCCACTTCGGTTGTTATGCGAATTGAAGCCTCGCTGAAGCGGCATTATGGGCAGAGCAAGTATGAGCAGGGATAAGCCTCCCACCAGAGGACGGGCTAAAGCCTTATTTACTTTCTCCAGCCAGCTACCCAAACCAGCAAGGAGTCCACAGATGCCCAGCCCCATGATCAGAGCAAAAAACATAAACCCCGGGGTGAAGAAGTAATCCCGGTCTCTAACCTCGATGTGGATTATCTCTCCGGTAATTTTGTCCGGCTTGGTGCCATCGGCAAAGTTCATATATAAGACCAGACCCACGGTGCAGGCTAACAAAAGGAAGAGGAGCACCACCCCCTCTCTTTTCCTCCTCCTGACCTGTTCCCAGATTCCCAAAGTTCCCAAAAGTATTGGAACATACCAGAGGCTTTTGTCCATATATTGTTCTCGAAAGAATCCCCAGAATCCCATCCTCTCCTTGGCTCCAAATTGATTGGCCCAGCTTCCTCGACGATAAAACATCCGGCTGATCATGCTCTCAGCTCCATATTGTTTGCGCTCCAGGAAGGCTTTGAAGCTTTGCCAGTCGTCGGGGTCGTTCTCGTCGATCGCCGGATCCAGGGAGGAGCGGATGGGAATGAAAAGCTGAACCGAATAGCCGATCATGGCGGCAAGGAGGATGGAAAAGGAAAAGGCCCATAGTCTCTTTTGGCTGGATAGGCCCATCATAAGGAAAGAGAAACCAAACCAGATCCCCATAGCCAGAAGAAACGGCTCCACGCTGTGCATCACCAGCATCATCACCAGGCCGGTTATCCAGAAACGCCAATCCAGAAGTCTTTCCCGGTCCACCAGGATGACCAGAAGAAAAATGGCGGGCATTATGATGAATATGGTCATGTGAATTCCCAGGGACAAAAAACCTAAGTAGCCGATTAAGATCAAGAGTTTGGTCCCCTTGGGGGTTCTCCTTTTGTCCATCCAGACCAGACCCAGATAGAGGATCAGAAGCATTAAGAACATGGAGGCTCCATAGACCTCTGCCTCCACAGCGTTGGACCAGAATGTGGTGGAAAAAGCTAAGAATAGACTCCCCGCCACTGCGCCCACATACTTGCCGATCTTCATCCAAAAGGTCGGTTCATCCTTTTCCCAGTAACTGACCAGTTTAACTATCAGGATGTAACAGAGCCAGACGGAGAGAGCCGAGGTGAAAACGGAGATGAAGTTCACCCGGGCGGCTATCTCGGTAAACAAAGGTATTAAAGTGAAGATTCGTCCGATCAACACGAAAAGTGGGGTGCCGGGTGGATGGGGAATTCCCAGTATGTAAGAACAGGCAATGAATTCCCCGCAGTCCCAGAAGGAGGCGGTGGGAGCCATGGTCTTCAAATAGACCACGAAGCTGACCAGAAAGACAAAAAAAGACAGATATAAGGAAAGCTTATCTTGGGTTCGGTACCAGCTTTTCAATCGGTGGCTCACCTTCATCCTCCTTCAAACATACGAAAAAGCAAAGCGCAAGCGTTGGAAGCATAGGTTAGTCCTTCCGTCGTTTGGCTCTGAAAATATGTCGAGGATGATGGCTTGTCAACAAAAATAAAAGCATTTTGAACCTGTTTTTGTTGCCATAAACTCAGAAGGTGTTTTAGCCCTCTGGCTGAAGGAGGTTTTTCCCCTCCCCGAGCAGGATAAGATAAAATCACCTTTTGGTTCGTTCCTTTGGTTTCAGCCCCTTGAGGATCGAATCCAGCACCGCATTAACAAAACTTTTGGAGTCTTTGTCACCATATTTTTTTGCCAGCTCGATGGATTCGTCTATGCTTATGGTGGGAGGGATGTCGTCGAAGAACAGGAACTCACATATTCCCATGCGCAGGATGTTCTTTTCTACTGTGGCTATTCTGGAGAAATCCCATGATTTGACATGTCCCTTTATCAGCCTGTCTGCCTCCTTGATATTCTGAATGACCTTGAAAAAAAGGCTTTGGGAGAATTTTTTTGCCTCCGGCTTGATCAGACTGGGAGAGATGATCTCCTCCGATATTTGGGTAGGATCGGTTCCGGAGATATCGTAGGCGTATAAAGCTTTCAAGGCTAACTCGCGAGCTTTTCTTCTGGCAGACATGGAATGGAAGTTTAAAATTTAGCCATTATCTCAAATGTCTGTGGTTCTGACGAGAAGCGTAAGGACAGGGCTTGTCCCAGTCCGAGCTGCTTCGATTCGTTAAATCTGTTCGAACAACTTTGTCATTTCTACAGCGGAAAGAGCCGCATCCCAGCCCTTATTCCCCGCTTTGGTCCCTGCCCTTTCGATGGCTTGCTCCAGATTATCTGCGGTGATCACCCCCAAGATGGTGGGTACCCCTGTGTTCAGCGATATTCGAGCGACCCCTTTAGCCACCTCACTGGCAATATAGTCGAAATGAGGGGTTTGACCTCGAATCACCGCTCCCAGACAAATTATGGCATCGAACTTTTTGCTCTGAGCCATTCTTTGGGCCGCATACGGGACCTCAAACGAGCCCGGCACCCAGACGATGGTGATTTTGTCCTCCTCAGCGCCATGCCGCCTAAGACAATCCAGGGCTCCATCCAGAAGCTTTTGGGTGATAAATTCGTTGAACCGGCTGATGGCGATCCCAAAGTTTTTCCCCCGGGCCTCCAGCGGTCCCTTTATCTGTTTAGGCATAAGCTCTCCTTTCCAGCGGGTTTCTCCCACAGGTTACCCAAACCTGTTAGGATCCTTTTTGTTCATCTGCTTGGCACCAATAATATGGGAAAAGCCGTTCTCCCTTATCTTTAAAAGATGCCCCAGCTTGTCCCTTTTTGTCTCCAGATATTTGATGTTCTCCGGGGTGGGGCGAACTTCTGTGGGCACCCTTTCGATGACCTTAAGCCCGTAGCCCTCGATCCCGATGATCTTTTTGGGATTGTTGGTTATGAGTCTGATGGTGGAAAGACCCAGATCGACCAGGATCTGGGCGCCGATGCCATAATCCCGTAGGTCTGGATCAAATCCTAATTCGAGGTTTGCCTGCACCGTGTCCAGCCCCCAGTCCTGAAGCTGATAAGCCTTTATCTTGTTGGGTAGTCCGATTCCTCTTCCCTCCTGGCGCATATATAAGAAGACTCCCAGACCTTCCCTCTCAATTAAGCTTAAAGCCTGGGCCAGTTGATCGCCACAATCGCATCGAGCCGAACCAAACACGTCCCCGGTCAAACATTGCGAGTGCACCCGCACCAGCACATTTTCCTTCCCCTTCACCTCGCCTTTTTCTAAAGCCAGATGGTGATGCTCGTCTATCACGCTTTTGTAAAGATGAAGCTTAAAATGTCCAAATTTGGTGGGGAAGTCGGCACTTACCATTCTTTTTACCAGCTTCTCCTTTCTTCTTCTGTATTCGATTAAGTCCTTAACCGTGATGATTTTTAAATCAAACCTTTTGGCCATCTCCAGAAGTTTGGGAAGGCGAGCCATATTCCCGTCCTCATCCATGATTTCACATAGAACGCCTGCCGGATAAAGTCCTGCCAGACGAGCTAAATCCACCGCCGCCTCGGTGTGCCCGGCTCGGCTCAGCACTCCTCCCTTTTGGGCTTGGATAGGAAAGATGTGCCCGGGTCGAGCTAAATCCTCAGGATGTGTGTCTGGGGCGATCAAGGTCTTTATGGTTTGTGCTCTGTCATGAGCTGAAATCCCTGTTGTGGTATTATGCACCGCATCCACGGATACGGTGAAGCGGGTGCCCATCTTGGCGGTGTTTACCTTCACCATGGGGGAAAGCTCTAACTGTTCAATCCGTTCTGGGGTAAGGGGAACGCAGATCAATCCCCGGGCAAACTTGGAGATGAAATTGATCGCCTCCGGGCTTATCTTCTCCGCCGCCAGAATCATATCGCCTTCGTTCTCCCGATCCGCATCATCCACCACGATGACTATCTTTCCCCGTTTTATATCCTCGATGGCTTCCTCTATTGTGTTCAATTGCGACACCTGAAAATCTCCTTTCTCGGTCAGCCTTCTGGTAAAGCCTTTTGTTTTTAATCTATTTCTGATAGCGGTCTTCCGGTAGCTTCTGGGTGAGACCGACTTACTTAATTTCCTTCACCTCGAATGAGGTGTTACCAGCCCTTTTCTTTTAGCCAATCCTCAGTGATCTCAAACTTATCCCTTTTGAGAGTTAAGATTCTTTCTACATATTTGCCAATCAGATCGGTCTCCACGTTTACGAAATCCCCCTTTCTTTTATGACCCAAGGTGGTGTTTTTCATGGTGAAGGGGATGATGGAGACGTTAAACGAGCTTTTGAAAATTTGGACTATGGTTAAACTTATTCCGTCCACTGCCACCGATCCCTTCTCCACCAGAC
>JAOZNS010000012.1:0-2847 GCA_029933635.1 Candidatus Zixiibacteriota bacterium
ACAAAGCTGTCCGCCCATTCCACGTCCTGCAAGGATAGTTCCCCCTCCACTACGGAGAGGAGTATCTCTGCTAAGTCGCTTTTAAGCAATGGGAGAATCACCTGGGTCTCCGGATCGCCAAACCGACAGTTAAACTCCAGCACCTTGGGACCTTGTTCTGTTAGCATCAGGCCAGCATAAAGTATCCCCTTGAAAGTTCGCCCCTCTCTTTTCAGTCCAGCTACGGTGGGTTCCAGAATCTCATCATAGATTCGCTTCATCATTCTATCGTCCACGATTGTCGTAGGCGCGTAGGCTCCCATCCCTCCGGTGTTGGGACCTCGATCGCCATCAAATATCTTTTTATGGTCTTGGGAGGAAAGCATGGGAAGGATGGTTTCGCCATCGGTGAAGGCTAAAACCGTAACCTCCTCTCCGGTGAGACAGTTCTCGATTATCACCTTTGATCCTGCTGGACCAAAGATTTTCTCCACCATCATCTTTCGAATAGTTGAGAGCGCATAGGGGACCTCATCGACGATCACCGCTCCCTTGCCCGCGGCCAGTCCATCCGCCTTGATGACCAAAGGCATTTCGGAGGATCTGACAAAGTCTGAAGCTTCCTGGGGATTGTCGAATATCTTGAAGCTGGCGGTAGGAATATGATACTTTTTCATGAACTGTTTGGCAAAAACCTTGCTTCCTTCTATCTCTGCGGCTGATCTTTTTGGTCCCAGAATATTTAAATTTCTTCTGTCAAATTCATCCACTATTCCCAAGGTCAGGGGAAGCTCAGGTCCCACAACAGTCAAGTCGATTGCGTTTTTTTCCGCAAAATCTGCCAGCCTTACCAGATCATTGGTTTTTATCTCCACGCATTCAGCCAGTTCAGCCATTCCGGCATTTCCCGGTGCGGCAAATAGCTTTTTCACCAGAGGACTGGAGGCAAGTTTCCATACCAAAGCATGCTCTCTGCCTCCACCACCTACCACCAAAATCTTCATAGTCTACTCTCCTGAAAGCAGGGTTCATCTGGTTAAAATCCTGCAGGCTCAATATAAATCATGTATTGATGGAAAGGCAAGTGTTTTTTTGTTGACATAAAGACACAGAATTTATATTTAGTGTTGACTTTCTTTGCACAAAAACTTTCTGCTGTTGTTAGTTTGAATTGTAATTTGGAAATTTTAGCTGGAGCTTACTTAACATTAAACTTTTGAACTTTTGAATCTATCCAGCCGATATATCGCTCAAGTGGGAATAATTGCCAGCCTTTATGGGGCCATCACCATAGTGCTGGCACCCATAAGCTATGGTCCCATTCAGTTGCGGGTCTCTGAGGCTTTAACCGTGCTTCCCTATCTTACCCCCGCAGCCATACCCGGGCTTTTCGTTGGATGTGTGGTGGCAAATATCTATGGTGGACTGGGGCTTTATGATATCGTGGGGGGGAGCTTGTGCACACTTCTGGCAGCTTTTTTGACTTATTTCATCTCCAGAACTAAAAAACCCATCTTGGCACCTCTGCCTCCCGTCTTTGTTAATGCCTTAGGGGTGAGTTTCTATCTTCACATATTATTCAAGCTTCCTTACTGGATCACCGTGGCTTACATTGCCGTAGGTGAGATCGGAGCCTGTTTCGTCTTGGGATATCCTCTTTTGTTAATCCTCTTAAGAAGAAAAAAGTTGGTGGAAATGTTGAAGCTATAAGTAGATAAATCAATATCCTTACCTTCATCTTATCTTAATACCTCAGTTACTTAATGCCGGGTGAACCTTTTATTACGTTCATTTTGAAAAAATAGCTAAAAGATCTTTTGCAAAAGTGAGCCCGACCTTTTTCTTCACCAACTTCAGCTTTTTCCTCTTCGTAAAAACAGTGAAGTGATTTGAACCAAGATTTCTTTTGGTTGTCTCTAAGGAGCTTCTCCATGAAGATCTTGCGTCTCAAAAGTTTCTTCACCATATTTTTCATCTTCTTTATGATAGTTTACGTCTCGGCACAAAAACCGAAATCATCTGGTGCCAGGATTTCCATTTCTGAGATGATGTGGGATTTTGGATATGTGTCCAGAAACGGCAAGGTGATACATACATATAAGATTAAAAACGTTGGAGGAGATACGCTCATTTTAGCCAAAATCAGAACGACCTGCGGGTGCACCACTACACCTTTGCCCAAGCAAAGGTTAGCTCCCGGTGAGAGCACAGATTTAAAAGTCATCTTTGATCCGCAAAAAATAGCCGCTGGCAACACCACAAAAAAGCTTCAGATAATTTCAAACGATCCTACCAACCCATTTATGGAGGTTCAATTCACCGCCAAGATAGGGAAGAACAGCTCTTTGATTAAGCTTACTCCAAAAGAAATTAATTTCGACACAGTATCTCAGGGAACCGAGGAGCAAAGAAGCCTGAAGATAGAAAATATTTCTGAGGAGAAACTATCCATTAAGATGGTTGAAGGACCCGGAGATGATATAGATCTTGATCTGGAAAGCAAAATCCTTCAACCAGGGGAGAGCGTTCAGGTTACATTGAAGTTGAAAAAAAAGGCAGCCTTAGGAGATCTTTACACCTCCTTTACTCTGGACTTCGAAGGCTCCAAGATGGCCAGGGTGAGTATTCCCATAAGCGCAGTGGTAGCAAACAGATAACTTACCATGCCCGCCCAATTTAAACCTTCCCCCCTTCTTTTGAGAACCCTATATATGATTCTTATTGGTGTAGCTATAGGATTAACCTACAATAGCATCTCGCCCAAGGGAATCACCTTGAAGGGAAACTGGAGTCCCAAGGTCACCTCAGATAGCTTGATCGTTCCTTTCGATTATCAGGAGGGAATCGACCCCCCAGCTGTTGGTTTAA
>JAOZNS010000012.1:2857-18795 GCA_029933635.1 Candidatus Zixiibacteriota bacterium
ATTATGCTATGATGAGGTTTCAATCAAAAAATACCTTATTCGTCGATGCCCGTTATCCCGGGGATTTTAAGGCTGGACATATTAAAGGGTCCATCAATTTCCCCTATGAGGAGTTTGAAGAATATGCTCCCCAAATTTTACCAAAGTTATCTAAGGATGTAGAGATCATAACCTACTGCGATGGCACCGAATGTGAAACCAGCCTTCTTCTGGCCAGAGAACTTCAAGAGATGGGGCACAAAAACGTAAAGATCTTCTTTGGTGGCTGGCAGGAATGGAAAGAGTCGGGGTTGTCAATAGAAACAGGTGACTGAGAAATGAAGATCCTAAAACCCTTGGTCAGAATAGTTACAGATAGAAAAGTTATCCTCCTTTTCAGATTATTTTTGGGACTAACCTTCATCTATGCCAGCTTGGATAAGATAGCTCATCCAGATCAGTTTGCCAGGATTGTCTATAACTATCGGATCTTACCGCACTTTTTGATAAACATCTTTGCAGTTACCCTTCCCTGGGTTGAGTTTTTGACCGGACTTTTTCTTATATTAGGAATATTTACAGAAAGCGCCTCGCTTTTAGCCTCGTTTCTTTTCATAATCTTCATTGTCGCTATCTCTATAAATCTTTTCAAAGGCATAGACCTAAATTGTGGCTGTTTCTCCACCGATCCTGCGGGCAAAAAGGAAGGAGCCAGCTTACTTATCAGGGATTTCATCTATCTTTTTCTGGCAATTATGATCTTTTACTTCAATCAAGGTTTCGCCTCGCTTTCTTCCCTTTTTCAAAAGAAATTCATGAAAAAAAATATAAAAGACCTTTAACTTGCTTAATATCAAACGGAAGGCTAAAGTCTTTCACCTCTTGATAAGGATTTCAGGGATTTTGTTTCTATTGGGGGGGAAACAGGCTGGTTTAAATTTTACTCTTCAGGCTTTATTTCCAAAATGGGCTGTGCGGCATCGACCAGATCGCCTGGTTTGAAATTTATCCTTTCCACTTTTCCTTTGATCGGCGATCTGATCTCATTTTCCATCTTCATCGCCTCCACAATCACCAAGCCCTGATCTTTCTTTACCACATCTCCTTCCCTCACCAGTATCTTGACCACCTTGCCCGGCATGGGGGAGGAGACGGTGGGAGCTTCACCTAAGGTGGTTGAGTCTGCCTCAGATGCTTTAACTCTTTCTGATTTTGGTTCTTCGATACAGAATTGCTCCCCGCTGATGGAGAAGTATCTTTTGCCATCTGCTTCGGCGAAATGGACGGTGAACGTTTTACCGTCCACCAAAAGGGACAGGCAATTCTCGGAGACGAAAGAGTGCTCTATTAAGTATTCTCTTTCCCCTAAGTTGATCCGATATCGTCCATCCTTGAACTCAACTTTAAGCCTGTAGATTTTTTCATCTAAATTGAATTCTATTTCCATGGGAAGTCGCTGTTTTAAGCTAAGTTCCTACCCACCTCCGATGCTCCACTTTCCCACAGTCAACCAGGGATCGGGCATACGCTCTTTTATCTGTGTCTTTTTCTGGAATGCGGGCTTGGTGTGATAGGTGATGGCGGCAGCCATTAAAGCTTGATCGATAAATCTTTTCTTCTTTTTCTTCTCCGCCCAATCAGACATATTTTTGCTGATAAAATTCGTCTGGGTGTTGCCCGCCACAAATTCCGGATGATTCATGACTGAGGATAAAAATTCAATGGTGGTTTTGATCCCCAGGATGGTATATTTTGATAAAGCCAAGATCATTCGTCTGCGGGCTTCCTCTCTGGTCTCTCCCCAGGTGATGACCTTGGATAGAATTGGATCGTAATATACGGAAACCTCAAATCCAGAAAAGATTCCACAGTCATGTCGGATCCCCGGTCCAGCAGGTTCTTTCATAAAAAGGATTTTGCCTGAGGAGGGGAAGAAGTTGTTTTCCGGGTCTTCCGCATATATTCTACACTCGATGGCATGCCCCCTTTGTTTGATATCATCCTGAACCAGTGAAAGTTTTTCTCCTGAGGCTATCTTAATCTGCTGTTTCACCAGATCCACCCCGGTGACCAGCTCGGTTATGGGATGTTCCACTTGAAGCCGAGCGTTGACTTCCAAAAAATAGAAGTTTTTGTTTTTATCCAGGAGGAATTCGACTGTCCCAGCATTGTTATATCCGGAGACTCTTATCACCCGTTTGGCTACCTGGCCCATCTTTTCCCTGAGTTGATCATCCAGAGCGCAGGATGGCGTCTCCTCCACGATCTTCTGATGTCTTCGCTGAATTGAGCACTCCCTTTCACACAGATGAACCACATTCCCGTAGTTATCCGCCAACACTTGAAATTCAACGTGCCGAGGTTCCTCTATATATTTTTCCAGATAGACAGACTCATCTCCAAAGGCGGACTTTGCCTCCCGCATTCCCGCTTGAATGCCTTTCTCTAAATCTTCAGGCGAATAGATGATTCGCATTCCCTTCCCTCCACCTCCTGCCGAGGCTTTGATCATCACCGGAAAGCCGATCTGCTCAGCAGCTTCTTTGAACTTCCTAATATCTTTGTCCTTGCTCATCATCCCCGGAATGATGGGAATCTTGGCTTTAGTCATAGTTTGACGCGATGCCACCTTGTCACCCACCAGTTTCAAAGCTTTGGAGTTCGGACCGATGAAGATGATCCCCTCTTTTTCACACCTTTGAGCAAAATCGGGATTCTCCGCCAAGAACCCGTAACCGGGATGGATCGCATCCGCTTTGGAGTCTTTTGCCACCTGAATGATTTTATCCATATTAAGATAACTTTCCAGAGGAGGTGGGTTGCCGATTAAAAAAGCCTCATCCGCCATCTGAACATGCAAGGAATTCCTATCCACGGTTGAATAAATAGCCACCGAAGGGATAGACATCTCCCTGCAGGCATTTATGATCCTTACTGCTATTTCTCCTCGATTGGCTATGAGTATCTTCTTTATCATCTGGTAAAACCATAGGAACAGCCCTTGTGGCTGTCCGCCTTTTGGACAGGGGCAAGCAATGTACCTACCTCATTCTGTCCACTTTGGTTTTCTTTTCTCCAGAAAGGCGTTCATGCCTTCCTGACCTTCATCCCCTATTCTCATTTGGGCGATCATGTCTGCGGTGTAGGTTTTCGCCTTCTCAAAGCTCATGCTGGGCACATTCTTTAAAAGCTTTTTACACATAGCCAGAGCTTTGGGACCGCTGGATAGAAGTTGATTCACTTTTTCCTGCACCGCTTGATCTAAACTTTCTGGGGGCACCACCCGATTTACCAGACCCAACTCTAAGGCTTTTTGGGCGGAGAGCCTTTCTCCGGTGAGAAAGAACTCCCTGCATTTTCCTTCGCCAACTTTTCTAATCACATAGGGGGAAATGCACGCCGGCACCAAGCCCAGCTTTACCTCACTTAGGCTGAACTTAGCATTTTCCGAAGCAATGGCAATATCGCACACCGCCACCAGTCCCGTTCCACCTCCGATAGCCGCTCCATTCACTCTGGCGATTATCGGCTGAGGCAGGGAATACATCAAATAAAACAGCTCGGCTAATTTGAGGGAGTCTGCAAGATTCTGCTGATAGCTGTAATCTTTCATCTTTTTCATCCAATTCAGGTCTGCTCCGGCAGAGAAGGATCTCCCCTTTCCGGTCAGAACTACCACCCGCACCACCTCATCCTCTGAAATCTTTTTAAATACCTCAGTGAGCTCAGCGATCATCACCTCGTTGAAAGCATTATGCACTTCAGGACGATTAAGCGTTATGGTTGCGATTTGGTCTTTGAAGGAATAGGAGATGGTTTCAAAACTCTGTTTTTTTATCAATTTTAAAAGCTTCCTTTGAGGATTAAAAAATAATTTTCATTAAAAAGAATCTTGGAAGGGAAAACCTACATCCTGAAGACTCCGAATCTTTGATCAGGAATGGGAGCGTTCAACGCCATGGAGATACCCAGAGCTAAAGCGGTGCGGGTCTCCAAAGGATCGAGCATTCCATCGTCCCAGAGTCGGGCACCGCTGTAATAAGGACTAGATTCTTCCTCGTATTTTTTAAGGGTGGGCTCCATGAACCTTTGTTGCTCTTCTTCGGTCATAGTCTTGCCCTGCTTTTTGAGCTGTCTTAACTTCACGGTCAGAAGGACCGATGCCGCTTGCTCTCCTCCCATCACGCAAATTCTGGCATTGGGCCACATCCACAGAAGGCGAGGATCATAAGCCCGCCCGCACATGCCGTAATTTCCAGCACCGTATGACCCCCCTACGATGACCGTAAACTTGGGAACGTCAGCATTCGCCACCGCATGCACCATCTTGGCTCCATCCTTGGCAATTCCTCCATGCTCATATTGTTTGCCCACAATAAAGCCGGTGATGTTCTGCAAAAAAATCAGAGGAATCTTTCGCATGGTGCACAAATTGATGAAATGTGCAGCTTTGAGTGAACTTTCAGAGAATAGAACCCCGTTGTTGCCCAATATCCCCACAGGATAACCCATGATTCGGGCAAATCCGGTCACAATGGTGGGACCATACAGTGCTTTGAATTCCTGAAATCTACTTCCATCCACCAATCTGGCGATGACCTCACGAATATCATAAGGCTTTCTCAAATCTCTGGGAACTATGCCATAGATTTCCTGGGGATCATAGTATGGATCCTCAGGTTCAGCCACGTCCAGCTCAAATTTCTTGGGCCGATCCAGACATTGAATGATGTTTCTGGCGATCTGGAGCGCGTGTTTATCATTTAAGGCATAATGATCAGCCACGCCGGAGATTCGGCAATGAACGTCTGCACCCCCCAGTTCTTCATCTGTCACCTCTTCGCCGGTTGCCGCCTTGACCAGAGGAGGTCCGCCTATGAAGATGGTTCCCTGCCTTCGGACGATCACCGCCTCATCGCTCATTGCAGGAACATAGGCCCCTCCCGCGGTGCACGAGCCCATTACAATGGATATTTGAGGAATGCCCATGGCAGAAAGACGAGCCTGATTATAGAATATCTTTCCAAAATGATCCTTATCTGGAAAGGTTCCCGATTGATATGGCAGGAAGATTCCACCGGAATCGACCAGATATATGCAGGGAAGACGATTCTCCATAGCCACCTCTTGAGCTCGCACATGTTTCTTTATGGTCATGGGAAAGTAGGTGCCCCCTTTGACCGTAGCGTCGTTTGCCACCACCAGGACCTCCCTCCCGTGCACCACTCCCACGCCGGTGACGATGCCCGCACACGGGGCTTCGTTATCATACATGTCGTAAGCCGCCAGAGGAGAAAGCTCCAAGAAGGGAGTATTCTTATCAAACAACAGCTCCAATCTCTCCCTTACTAAAAGCTTGCCCCGATCTTTGTGTCTTTTACGATCCTTTTCTGGCCCCCCCAATTTTACTTTTTTCAGAATTTCTTTATACTCTGTCACCAACCTCTGCATTTCAGCTTTATTCTGCTGAAACTCAGAACTTTTTGTATCTACCTTGCTTTCGATCCGAAACATAATTAGTATCTGCAACAATTAAGGAGCGCAAAAGTTTTCCACAGGATTCAAATGAAATTGAAAAAGATTACAGATACCTGAAACAACAAGCTCTTGCACCCAAAAAACTTTGGCACAATTTCTTAAGCCCTTATGCTCCGATCAAATTATTTGGGCTCGGTAAATTTAGCGCCAATTTTTTGATTATTTAGCTAAGCTGGCACGAACTTATATCCATAACACAGGATGCCAGCTTCGCCATCTTGCTGAATCTTTCTAAACTCCAGCCTCAGCCTCATCCCGACTTTAAGTCGATCGAGCTCGCAGTCTGCGATCTGAGCCAACAGCTTGGTTCCATCATCCAGCTCCACAATCCCCATAGGATAAGGTGTCTGTTCTACGAACTGGCTGGGTGCCACCCTAATTACGGTAAAGGTCAGAAGCTTCCCCTGCTCCTTGAGCTTTACATCCTCAAAATCTTGAGATTTACACCCAGTGCAAATAAGCTTAGGTGGGAAATATATTCTTCCACAATGTTTGCATTTCTTCGCCTCTAACCTGTATCTTTGGGGTATCTCTCTCCAGTATCTGGCTGGAAACATTTAACTACCTCCATTGTTACGAAGGAAGAAAAACGACTTTTCCCGGGTTAATGTAAAGTTGATCAAAAAGCTAATAGTGCCTTTCCTAAGCCTACATTTTTTGCATTATATGAACTACTGCGCTTCCTCCACTTCCACCCATGTTCTGAGTCAAACCGATTTTAGCGTCCTTAACCTGTCTTTTTTCCGCCTCGCCCCTTAGCTGGTGAACTACCTCCACCACCTGCGCCACTCCAGTTGCTCCTACTGGATGCCCTTTGGATTTTAAGCCACCGCTGGTGTTTATCGGCTTTTGCCCCTCCAAGGCTGTCAGCCCTCTCTCCACCGCCTTTCCACCCTCACCCTTTTTGAAAAATCCCAAATCCTCGGTTATGATTATCTCAGCTATGGTAAAGCAATCATGCACCTCCGCCAGATCAATATCGTCTGGCTTTACCCCAGCCATCTGGTAGGCTCTTTCTGCCGCCTTCACCGTGGCGTTCAAGGTGGTCAGATCAGAGCGGCTGTGCAGGGCGATGGTATCGGTGGCATTGCCCGTACCGATTATCTTCACCGGAGGCTTTTTGGAGATCTTCTCCGCCATTGTCGCTGGACACAAAACTGCGCAGGCGGCTCCGTCGGTGATCGGGGAACAGTCCAGTATGGTTAGAGGATCAGCCACCATGATGGAGTTGATCACCTGCTCTGCGGTAATTTTATGGGGAAATTGAGCTAAAGGGTTTTTGGATCCATTTTCATGATTCTTCACCGCCACCTGAGCCAACTGCTCTCGGGTGGTTCCATATCTGTCCATATGGTTTCTGGCCATAAGGGCATAAAGACCGGGAAAGGTGATGCCATGATACACCTCATATTCTTGGTCAGCCGCGGTGGAGAGGGCATAAGTGGCGCCATCTCCGCTCACATCGGTCATCTTCTCCACCCCTCCCACCAGCACGATGTCGGACATTCCAGAGGCTACATCCATGAATCCCATCCTCACCGCCAGCCCTCCGGAGGCACAGGCGGACTCCACTCGAACGGATGGAATCGAACCGACTCCCAGGTAATCGGCCAAAAGGGAGGATAGATGCTCCTGTCCTATAAAAAGACCGGAGGTCATGCATCCCACATACATGGAATCGATTCTATCGACCCCGGCATCTTGGATGGCTAAAAGAGCGCTCTCCACAAATATATCCCTTAACGATTTTTGCCACAGCTCCCCCCACTTGTTCATTCCCACACCAATGATGGCAACATCCCTCATCTTTTTTCTCCTTACTTAATTTTACGGCTTTCAATTTGCACGTCTGAGTAAACCTTTATGAATTGCTCAGCCTGATGATGGGTTTCCTATCCCTCCATCTGAAACAAGCAACGTCGATTTAGTTCATCTCCCCATGCGGATCTTCCCCCTGTATTTAGCATAGGTGCCATAATCGATATACTTCTTGTTGTTATCTAATTGAAATCTGGTATGGGGAGCCTTATCTCGAATTTGATCAATCCTTTCGGTCACCTCGAAGATGAAAGCATCGCTTCCTGCCCCAGAACCATAGGAGACCATCAAGATCTTATCGCCCGGCTTAGAGATATCTAAGGTGGAGGTAAGTCCCATAGGAGAAGATCCGGAATAGGTGTTACCCAGTGTAGGAGAAAGCCAGCCTGGCTCAATCTGTTCTCTGGTGAATCCGAGCATACCTCCCACCTTCTGGGGGAATTTACCATTGGGCTGATGAAAGATGACGTAATCGAAATCCTCTGGCTTCATTCCCGCCTTACCCATAATCCCTTTAGCCGCTCCGGTGATATGCTTAAAGTAAGCTGGCTCTCCGGTGAAACGGCTGGCATGCCTGGGATAAAACTGGTGCTCCCTCCTCCAGAAATCGGGGGTGTCGGTCATGTAAGAGTAGGTATAAAGCACTTTTGCTATCAGGTTCTGTTGGCCAAATATGAAGGAGGCGGCTCCAGCAGCAGCCGAATACTCCAGTGCATCGCCGGGAGCACCTTGAGATGTATCCGCTCCCACAGCCAAGCCATATTTGATCTGTCCAGACTCAACCAATCCTATGCACACGAACATAGCTTCGCTTCCTGCCTTACAGGCAAACTCAAAATCTGCACAATGTATCTCCGGAGTGGCTCCAATCGCCTCCGCTAAAGTTGTCCCGGAAGGCTTGACCGCATAGGGATGAGATTCCGATCCCACGTAAACTGCTCCAATCTCTCGAGGGTCGATATTCGCTCGCCTCAACGCATTTTTGGTCGCCTCCACCGACATGGTGATGGTATCCTGATCAGGGCTGGGGACTGATTTTTCGTAAAGTAACAGTCCCTTCTTGTAGCTGGGGGCATCTGCACCCCAAACCTTGGCGATCTCCTCTACCTTTATCCTGTTTCGGGGAACATAAGCTCCATAGCCAACTATTCCAACCATATCATCCTCTCCTTGCCTGAAAAATATGAGTGGAAAACCTATCAGCCAAAGACTACAGATTCAGCTCAATCCGTTACTTTATTACGTCCAAAACTATCAGTATATACACATAAAGCCTGTTCTTGTCAAGTGAAATTTATCACAAGGAATGTAGATACCGAATACAAACCATACGCTTTTAAGGAAAGATCAGACAACACCCAGGAGAGAAGCAATATTTTTCAAAAACTTGTAACCTTAAACTATATCAAAAAAGTTCCTCTTGGGTCTCCGAGATGTATCTGGTCATTACAATCTTAGCTTTTATAGAAGATTTTATGATGAAATTTTATTGCGGAAAAGCACGAATTGAATGTCCGGGGAGAACTGTCTGATCACGACCTTTTTCGATCGCTAAGGCATCTTTTCTGATATTTGATTTTAATCAAAAAACAAGAATGGATTGCTTACCTCAGATGCGTTCAAATGGCTGGTATTTGCTTATTTTTAGGCTGGTCAGCGAGCCCTCCAGATATAAGGTCAGCTTACGGGAAGCTCGGTCAAAGTCCACGGTTTGGTATCCATCCTCTGTTTTTTCCAGAGTAAGCCAGGAGAAACTGGTGGAGCTTAAATTGGTATGATTTATGATCCTTATCGCCATATCTTCTGGCAAAGCAAGCGAAAGCTTCGACGCTTTGGATTCGACCCTTGCAATGACATCATCCACCAAAGCTCCCATTTTTATGTCAACCTTAGAGGCTTTGGTTTCCAGATCAAAATTGCTCACCCTCAGCTCAGAAAAATCCAGATCAGCATTGCTGGCTTTGAGAGAGACTCTCAAATCAATCGGAATCACATCAGTTATTTTAATCTCCCATCTCTTTTCCCCCCATCCACCCCAGAATTTTCCTTTGGTAAAGTTCCATCCTATCAATTTCTTGTCCCTGTCGGTGATCCTCACCCTGCCTGAGCCGTTCAGATTTTCTCGTTCGTAGATTATCAGTGGTTTCCTTTTAAAATAGTCCAGCTCTGCCGAGATCAATTTATCCGTCCCCGATGACACAACCAGATTCCCGGCATTAAACCGAATGGTTGCATCTGTTCTGGTCATGGTGGTATCCAAATCCTGACTCCAGTAGTAGGTGTGGCTTGCTCGATAAATCTTATCAAAATAAGTTTTGTGGAGGAAGGCCGGACCTAAAATGATGACAAAAAAGAGAAGGGGCGATAGGACGGTTAGAAAAGAGAACCGAGTTTTTTTGAACAAAAGCTCAATCCCGATGGCGATCAGGGCAACCGGCCACAAAGAAAATATCCTCAGCCATACCGACCAAAGAAGATGTCCGGTGGTGTTCAAAAGCAACACCACTCCTGTAGAAATGAGTATGGCTCCATTTCTAATTCTCCCAATATCCATACAAAAATCTCCTCAGATTTAAATTCAGGAGGAAATTTCTCCCCTCTGAGCTTTAAGCAGTAATGCAACCCCGAGGACGATCAAAATCACGGGCCAAAGATAGCTGAATCTGAACCAGGGAAACAAATTATTCAAAAGAAAGATTAAGCCGATCACGATGAGAGCCAATCCGGGCAGAAGTCGATTCAGTTCAGACCTTTCTTTTGTCACCATCTCGGCTTCCATCTCCGGACGTCGAGGAATGAGCACCCACCCGACAAGATAAGCTAAAAGCCCGATCCCATCTGCAAAGATCAAAAGAACTGCCACCACCCGGAGGATGGTAGGGTCCACACTCAGGTATTCCCCCAATCCTCCACATATGCCGGCGATCATGGAATTGGTTCGGGAACGATAAAGCTTTCTTTCCATAACATTCTCCTCCATTCGGTGGTCTATTCAAGTATACGGGAAGTGCCTGGTGAGAGATTCATTAAATATAAAAAAACCAACCTTATGGCTCAGGTAGCCTTCGCACCTGACAAATGAAGAGTCTTGTTTACACCTCTCCCCCTGTATCCCCCTCTCCACACTTGTGGAGAGGGGGAATTAAAGGAGGGTGAGGCTATAATATTGTCTCAGGACTCGGGGCTTCGGACCTACTGTTCTTTTCGCTTGCGAAGGAAGCCAATTTGCTTATAATCACCACCCAGAATGTACAAGACGTACCTATGAGGGATTTGAATCGATATTACAATATCTTCAGTTGCTAAGACATCCAAACTAAGATATTGTCCTGCAGAATCTATTGAAACGCATTCGAAACAATAACCAAACATTTCATCGTCGCTCAATAAAGTTGCTATAAAATGCCCTTTAAGTAATTCAAGCGCATCTTTGATAAGTACGACCCAATACTTAACCTCATATTTTGCCATTATTTTCTTCTCCCGTTTGGCGTGATCCATGTAGCCTAACGATTGACGACCAGACTGGTTTTGCCCGAGTATCTGACAGATGAAGAGTCTCGTTTATCCCCCGTATCCCCCTCTCTCCACACTTGCGGAGAAGAAAAATTAAAGGGGGGGGTAAGGCTTTAATATTGTTCCAGGAGCTCGGGGCTTCGGACCCACCGCTACTTTGCCTGATTTTTGTCTTTAGGTTTGTCTTGCTCTTTTTTGTCAGAGTCTTCTTTTTTCTTCTGTTCCTCCTTTTTGACCTCGTCCACATAATTCATCCTGAGCTCAAACAGGGTGTGTTCCAGAAACTTTTTTTCGTTTTCGGACAGGTTATTTTTCGTTTTGTTCTGGATCATCTCCAGCATGTCGATGGAGAATCTTGCCTGATCCAAATCCCTTTCAACTTTCTTGGTGATGGGATTTTGCAACTTCCCCATCTGTTGCATTGCTGCTGTCTGGAACATCATGACTAACTGAACGAACTGAAGCTCCTCTTTTTTGCGCGTATCATCTTGAGTCATATTACCCACTCCTCACTTTGGTTGAGGGAATTGGATTCAGAAAAGGATGCAACTGATTTCAAGGGAAGAAAAGCTATTTTTGGTGACGAACTTTCTTTTTTCTTTTCTTCTTTTTATCGAGCCCCTCCGCCAACCTTTTGGCTAAGGTGAGGTTGTGGAGCAAATCGATGCATTCCGCATCCACCTTCTTCAAAAGCCTCTGCAAGTCATAATCGTCCACTCCCCTGCTGATCTGTCTGATAGACTTCTCCAAGGAGGTGGCGCTTTTGAGCAACTTAGTTATTTCCCCGACTTGTTTCATGGCTTCATCCTATGATTGAGCTAAAAAAGAATTAAATTTTCATCGTCGGCTCAGAGCTTCTGTTAATTTACTGGATCCTTCTGGTCTTGTAAAGCTTTTGTGAAATCAACCGCATATCCAGACGATACTGGTCCATCACCGCCTGGGAGATATCGTTGGGATCGATGCCATAATCGTCCAGACCTTTTGTCTTCACCGGTGTGTTCTTGCTGGAGATGTTTATTCCCAGATGAATCTTGGTGGAGACCGAGGTTCGCACCGTGGCAGATACGGTAAGCTTGAACTCCGTGTCAAACAAATCATCTCCCCATCTTTGCAGAACATCCCCCTTAAGCCGATGATTCAGCTTGTCCTTCACGATGTCCACCAGAAGCTTCTGCCTCAGGATGGCTTTCTCCAGATCCAGGTCAAAATGCTCCACCAGAAAATGGAGCATGCGCTCGCTTTTAATCTGGGTCTTCTTTTTGAAATGATCGACTTGGATTATGTATTTTTCCTCCACCTGGCAGGGTCCGATGAAAGCCACAATGTTATCCCCCAGGATGTCGTAATTCTGGTAAGCCCAGAAGGAGCTGAGCTGTTCTCCGGTGAACAGGATCTCATCTTGAATAAAATATGACTTCATGGTTTTACCTCTTAGTAAATCTTTCAGGATTACTCCCTTTAAACTTTGACTTATTCGTTAAAAATCAGATTAAGAAAAAATCTTGATCTGTCCCCACCTTATGAAAAATTACCAAAGTGCTGAAGAACTTTTCTATAATACTAAATGATCTATGCCATGGAGAATAAACAATAATCCTTTCATGGGAGAGGAAATTCATCTTTTGAAATTTTCTTCAGCCAGCCATCATCCTATCTTTGCCAATGAGAACCTCTTTTTATATCTTCGGACAAAAGTTGAACGGATACACAGGTTATTTCTTTGAGTCAACCCCGGATCCTCTTGAATTATCTTGAAAGCCCAATTTCTTGCCTGATACAGAAGTTTGTGATCAGCGATGATATCGGCAATTTTAAGCTCCGGCAAGCCATGCTGGCGGGTTCCAAAGAATTCGCCCGGTCCTCTCAATTTCAAATCTATCTCTGAAATCTTAAATCCATCATTGGTTAGGCTCATAGCCTTCAGCCTTTTTTCCGACTCCTGAGAAAGCGGTGGATTTGCCACCAAAAGACAGAAAGATTGATCGGTCCCTCTGCCAATCCTCCCTCTCAATTGGTGTAGCTGAGATAACCCGAATCTTTCTGCGTGCTCAATCACCATCACGGTGGCGTTTGGAACATCCACCCCCACCTCGATCACGGTGGTGGCAACCAGAAGATCATACTCTCGGTTTCGAAAAGCTTGCATTATTTTTTCCCTCTCCCTGCTTTTTATCCTCCCATGAAGCAAAGCCACTCGGCGATGGGGAAAGATCTCTTCCTTTAAAAATCTGTAACTTTCAGTTGCCGCCTTCAGATCTGCCTTTTCCGACTCCTCCACCAGAGGATAGACTATGTAGGCTTGATGTCCTTTGTCCAGCTCCTTTTCCAGAAATTCGTAGACCTTCGATCTGGAGCTGTCGGTAAAGATCGAGGTTTTCACAGGCTTTCTTCCCGGAGGAAGAGCATCTATCACCGAGACGTCCAGATCGCCGTAAACGGTCAGAGCTAAACTGCGTGGGATGGGAGTGGCGGTCATCACCAGCACGTCCGGGGACCCACCTTTCTGTTTCAATCTGGCTCTCTGCATTACGCCAAAACGATGCTGTTCATCTATCACCACCAATCCCAGTTTGAAAAACTCCACCTTCTCCTGAATCAAAGCATGGGTGCCAATCACCACCCGGGTATCACCATTTTTTATCCTTTGTAACACACCTCGCCTTTCTGATTTGCTCAGGGAACTGGTCAGAAGATCGACCCTCATTTTCAGAGATTCCAGCATCTGATGAATGGTTATGAAGTGTTGCTCTGCCAGAATTTCGGTGGGCGCCATCAGAGCACACTGGTAACCGCTGTCCACCGCCATAAGCATAGCCAAAAGAGCGACTATAGTCTTACCCGATCCCACATCTCCCTGAAGTAATCGATGCATGCTGACCTTTGAGGTCATGTCCGCAGAGATTTCCTTCAGCACCCTCCTTTGAGCCTCAGTCAGTTGAAAGGGCAGCATCTCCAAGAGCTTTCTCACCAGCGATCCTGGCTTGTGGAAAGCTATCCCCTCCTCCCGATGGACCCTTTTCTTCCTCAAAGCCAGCATCAGCTCCATATAGAATAGCTCATCGAAGGCCAGACGGGCTTTCGCCTCCTTGGCAGATTTCATATCGTCTGGAAAGTGGATTTTTCTTATCGCTTCTTGAAGAGGCAGAAGCTTCAGGTCAACAATCAATTCAGGTGGAAGAGTCTCCTTCAGGACAGAAGGAACATCGTCTAAGAGAAGCTTTAAAACCCTTCTGAATCCTCGGCTGTCCAGTCGAACCTTCTTCAGCTCAGCGGTGGAAGGGTAAAGAGGTATCACCCGTCCGGTATGAATCAGTTCACCGTTCGTTATCTCACCATCCGATTTTTTGGAGATTATTTCGAATTCGGGATGGATCATCTGCAGACCCCGATAAAGCGTGACCTGCCCCGAGGCGACCACCAGATCGTTTTCTTCAAAAAGATTTTTAACCCACCGCAATTTGGAAAACCAGAGCAGCCGAATAAAACCGGTCTTGTCTTTCAGAATCACCTGAAATTGAGGTCTTTTGGTTCGGGCCATTCCAAAAGCCGCCACCCTCCCAACTACCGTGGAGGTTGATCCCACTTTCACCTCTGAGATGGGGAGGATGGTGCTCCGATCCAGATATCTGCGGGGAATGTAGTAAAGCAAATCCTCGATGGTTTCAATCCCAACAGACCTTAAGGCTTTTGCCCTTTCCGGACCTATCCCTTTAAGATATTGAACTGAATCATCCAGCTTTATCTGCCAGCGTTTCTCTGTTTTTGCGGTTGCCAAAGAAGCTCCCGTTCTGTATGTGATTTGCTCAAAACTCGTCTTAATATAAGAGCGATTTTCCTTCGATGTCAAGAAAATTTGGGAATAAGCTTTCTTACTTGGTCATGTTCAATCGCTTTTCCCTTTACGAATGGAAGATAAACTTCCAGTTTAGAGGAAAATCATCTATAAAGGAAGCTGGGTTCTTTGGAGGATTCTGCTATTAGAGTTATTCTTAACGACGGGCGGATGTATCAGCAGGTGGTAATCTGATGGAGGAAAGCATTAATTTATGGGTCTTCTCCATTTTGGTTGGAAGAGATTTTAAGACTTATTGCAGTTTGGATCATGATACCTCACCCCCTGTTTCCCCCTCTCCATAAAATGGAGAGGGGGAACTTTAGGGGGAGAGGTAAAAAAGAGCACGAAGTGGGGTCTTTGAGTCAAACCGTGGCATTCAATAGGGCTAATAGAAGAAAAAACAGATAAATCAGAAACCCTTTTGGAGAAGAATCTAATTTATTTATGAGGGTTTTAACTGATTTTTAACTGGCCCACCAGGTCAGATAATTTTTTAATTCTCTTCTCTTTCAGGTAGCGAATTAATCCATTAACTATCCTGAGGGAAGCTTGAGGATTGACAAAATTTGCAGTTCCCACCTGAATCATGGAAGCACCGGCCAAGAAGAATTCCAGAGCATCCCGGGTGTTCATGATCCCGCCCACCCCGATTATCGGAAGCTGAGTCGCCTTTGCCACCTTCCAGACCATCGCTAAGGCAACCGGTTTTATGGCAGGACCGGAAAGCCCGCCCATGACGTTGCCCAGAATCGGCTTTCTCTCCTCCAGATCTATTGCCATTCCGATCAAGGTATTGATTAAAGAGACCGCATCCGCCCCAGCCTCTTGGACCGCACAAGCGAGCTCAACTATATCTGTAACGTTGGGCGAAAGCTTGGCTATTACCGGAGACGAAGTTTGATCCTTTATCTTTTTTATGCATTTATATGCAGATTTTGGTTTTGCGCCAAAAGCCAAGCCTCCTTCCTTCACATTGGGGCAGGAGATGTTAATCTCCAGCATGTCGATCCCTTTGCAACGGTCGAGCTTTTTTATCACCTCAACATACTCTTGGATGGTGCTTCCTGCCACATTCACTATTATTCGGGTTTTCAACTTTCTTAAAAAAGGTAGTTTCTCCTTGACAAACCTATCCACCCCCACATTAGCCAGACCAATGGCATTAAGCATCCCCGAGGGAGTCTCAACCGTTCGTGGAGGAGGATTTCCCTCTCGGGGGGTCAAAGTGATGGATTTGGTGATGATGCCG
>JAOZNS010000012.1:18805-24511 GCA_029933635.1 Candidatus Zixiibacteriota bacterium
TTATACTCCTGGCCATATCCAAAAGTGCCTGATGCCACCAAAACCGGATTGGAAAACCTTACCCCAGCAATTTTGACCGAAAGATCAGGTTTTCGTTTCAAATTGACTCCTGCAAAGAAGCACAAGATTAAGGATCTTTGGGATTATAAATCTTAAGAAGCCGTATCACAAATGGAATGAACAGAATCAGCAACTGGTGACAAAAAAGATCCCTTCCTTTCCTGTTATTGCCCATGGCTAAAGATTCATTTCCAATCTATCTCCCGGGCGTCAAAGACTGGACCGTCCACACAAACCCTTTGATAACTTCCATTTTTCAGTTTAGCCACACATCCCCAGCAGGCCCCCACCCCACAAGCCATGTGTGTCTCCAGCGAAACCTGACAAAAAAGGTTAAGTTCCTTAGCGATCTCAGAAATTCTCTTCAACATCATTGGAGGACCGCAGGAATAAACGACCAAATTAGATTTATCATAGTTCCCTTTCTTTATCTCCTTGAGGAAGACCTCGGTGACTTTGCCCTTTCTTCCCCTGCTTCCGTCATCGGTGGCAGTTATCAATCTGGTTTTCGTAGCTTTCAATTTTTCTGCATAGATGAGCTGATTTTTGCTTTTGGCACCCAGAAAAAATGTCAATTTGTTTTGGCGAAATCTATGGTTCAGGCAGGTAAAAAGAAACCACAGCGGAGCTATCCCCATCCCCCCTGCCACCAGCATGATCTCCTTGTTTTTTTCAGGCAAGTAAAAGCTGTTGCCGATCGGTCCAATTATATCCAGCGTGTCGCCGGGAGATTTCTTTGACAAAGCTTCTGTTCCCTTTCCCACGACTTTGAACAATATCTCCAAGCCCCCATTTTTTTTGTCTGTGCCATGAATGCTGAAGGCTCTTCTCAGAAGAGGATAATCGTTTGGAGTTACCTTTATATGAACAAAGTTTCCAGGCTTTGCTTTTTTGGAGATAAAGGAGGAGGAAAGGGTGAGTTTAAAAATCCCCTCCTGAAGATTCTCTTTGTGAAGGATCGAGATCGAGGACTGCGTGATCATGTTAGTGTTTCCAATCGCCTTGGTCGAGTTTTGAATCATCGCTTGTATCGGGTGGCTTCACCTCCACCGTGTACAGAAACCATCCACCCAACTGCATCATATCGATTTTTTCCGGGTCAAAGGTGGTCTCCAAAGCGGCCTTCTTGGCCGCCTCGTCTATCCATGGGTTCTCCAGTGAATTCACCACCTCCGCCTCGCTTACCGTGCCATCAAATTCAATCCTGATCTTTAGCACCACCGCCCCTTTGATGCCAGAAAGGATCTCCGTTTCCGGATAAACGAACTGGCCCCTTTTGAGCGGTGTGGGAGCTTTTGGTATCTGAGGACCAGAAGTATCGGGCAACTCTGAGGTGGTCGTATCTTGCTCCTCCTCCACCAGAACCTCCCTGGCAGGAGGCTTTGTAGGCTGAGTCCTCCGGGAAAAACCCAATTTTATCCGGGCTTCCTGGGCATATTCTGACTCTGGATAGTTATCTATCACCTCCTGATAGGCTAAAACCACGGTGCTATCGCCCGGATTGGCAAAATGTTCCATGGTCCAAGCTTTGGCAAAGGCGGATTTGCTGGCATACTGGCTATGGGGAAATTGCTCAATTATCAGATCATACAATGCCATGGCAGAGTCAACCTGATGTTCCTCAAAGAGAAGCTCCTCCGCCTTCTGGTAAAACCATTCCGCATTATCCGTCTCCAAGGCGAAGGATTCAACAGAGGCATTCAAAAACTCCAAGGCGGGCTTTTGGTAATCCGATTCCGGATACTCAGCCAAAAGCCTTCGATAAATCTCCTCAGCCTCCACGGTGTCATGCTTTATGTTCTGGAGAATCCAGGCGGCAGCATAAAGGGATTTGGGAGCATATTCGGACTGGGGAAACTGATCTGCCAGAGCTAAGTATTCAGTCAGAGCTGAATCGGGCTGATTCATTTGGGTCAGGTATAGCTCACCTAACAAAAACAGTGGTTTGCCGGGATCAGCCGTCTCTTCATCCGATAGTTGGCTTTTGTACTCCTCGATCTTAGAGATATTTGCAATTTGTGCTAAAGCCTGCTTGGCAATCTCTGATCTGGAGCTTTCATTTTTACATTTTTCGTACATCTGTCTGGCTTGATCCAGTTCGCCAAACCTATCCTGATATATCTGACCCAGTTGAAAATAAGCTTTGGCTGACTCTTCGGTTCTGGGATAGCTTTCTGTTATGTCATAATACTCCTCCATTGCGAGGCAAAGTTCATCCAGAAAATAAAATCCCTCTGCGACCTTTAACTTAATGGATGGAAGCTTGGTGGAAAATTTCTCATCTTTTGACAGCTTCTCATATATCTCCATTCCCTTTTGGTACTCTCCTAACATGTAACAGCATTCGCCTTCCTTGAATTTTGAGTCAAACAAAAGGTCCGTCGAAGGGCTATATTTTTCCACATCGGCAAATGCTTGCCTGGCATCTGAATAATCTTTTCTCATCCAGAAGCATTCTCCTATAAGGAATTGGGTCTTAGCTGCCAAGGTATCCGGATCAAATTCATTCAGGACCTTCTGGTAGTAGCTTATGGCATCTGAATATTCTTCCCTTTCGAAATAAATCCCGCCTAACATGAAGGAGGCTTCTGCCTTTCTTCTCTTTCCAATTTCCTTGGACTGAAGGAAATCTCTTAGCATGGTTATAGCTTCCAGTTGTTCTTCTGAATTATAGTAACACAAGCTTATAAAGTATCGCGAATCATCCGCCAACTTGCTTTTGGGAAAGCTGGCTAAGAGCTCCTCAAATTTTCTCTTAGCCTTTGCATACTCTCCCATATTGAAGTAAGCTCTCCCTATCAAGAATAAGGCATCGTCAGCCCACTTGCTCTTGGGATGGAAGGCTAAGACTTTGGAGGCTTTCTTTATGGCGGTCTCGTAATGGCTTTTTCCAGCGGCTTTCCTCCTGTTTGCCGACGCCTTCTCTTGCGCCTTCTCTCCCGCCTTGAAACTTTTTTTAGCGTTATAGAAGGTATTATAATAGGTGCATCCACATAAAAGGAAAAACAAAAAAAGGGAGGTGATGAAGAAAGTAAAGAATTTACTCCAGCGAATCCTATGTTTTCCGCTTTGCTCCATCTTGCATCCAACCACGCTTCAGACCCCACTTAAAAAAGCTTTCTATTGCAGATTCATATTCATCTGGGCTGATTTTCCTGTTTATTGATACGTGAGTGTTTGCCTTGAAGCTGGGAAAATATTGACCCATCAGGCTTACCCACACGTCATCTGAGATTTCCTCTTTTATGAATCGGAAGGTTTGATCACTTCCGGCCAAGCCCCCGGGCAAAATTAGATGCCGGATGATAAGTCCTTTTCTGGCGATGCCGGTCTCATTGGTAACAAGATTCCCAACCTGTTGATACATCAATTTAATCGCTTTCCGATTTATCTGCACATAATTTTCAGCGGAAGAAAGTTCTTTGGCTATCTCGTTGCTTGAATATCGCATGTCGGGAAGATATACATCAATTATTCCTCGCATAAGTTCTAAAGATTCTTCAGCCTCATACCCCGAGGTGTTGTAGACCAAAGGAAGGTCTAAACCTTCATTCCAGGCGAAAGATAGCGCCTCAAGTATTTGAGGAACAAAATGGGTAGGAGTTACTAAGTTGATGTTGTGAGCTCCTTGGGATTGTAGATAAAGCATCATATCTACAAGCTCTTGGGCGGTTATTTCCTTTCCGTGCCTCATCTGACTGATGGGGAAGTTCTGACAATAGATACATCTTAAATTACAGCCAGAAAAGAATATGGTTCCTGATCCTTTAGTTCCAGAGATGGGTGGCTCCTCCCCGTAATGGAGGTTATAGCTTGCCACCTTAGGATTTTTCCCAACTCCACAGAAGCCTTTCTCTCCTCTTAGACGATTGACCCTGCACTTTCGTGGACAAACCACGCAATTTTCTAAAAGCGCATATGCCTTTTCTATTCGCTCTTTTATATCTTTTACTCTCATTGGAATCTATAGACCTGTCTTAATTCTCTGCAGTCACTCAATTTATTGAGCAAAAACTCTGAATCACTCAATTTATCGGACAAAACACCCGATGAATCGGACAACTACAAAAGCTGTTTCATTTCAAACAAGTCCGGTTATGTTCATTTGAAGAATTTCACCAGAGATGGCAAAATCTCACCAGCCTTCCCGAACAGGCTCTCATCCACCAGATGAGTGATCTCTGTGGGGGAGATGTTGACTTCCACCACATAAGCTCCTGCTCTTTTGGCGATCAGGGGCAACGAAGCTGCAGGATGCACCACCGCGGAGGTGCCGATGGAGAAGAAAAGATTGCACTCTGACGAGACGGCAAAGGCATGGTTGATAGCATCCTGAGGTAACATCTCTCCAAACCAGACTACGTCCGGACGGATATTTCCTCCACAGGGACATCTGGGAGGGGTGCCTTCAATCGTTCCCTCCAATGATTCATAAATTTTCCCGCACCGGATGCATTTGTTTCTCCTTATGTTCCCGTGTAGCTCAACCACATTCTTTGAACCTGCTTTATGGTGAAGTCCATCCACGTTCTGGGTGATCAGATTAAATTTGTCAAAATAGTTCTGAAAGTCGACCAGAGCCAGATGTCCTTGATTCGGTTCTATCTCCTCAATTATTTTCCTTCTATATTCATACCATTCCCATACCAGCTTAGGATTAGCCATGAAGGCATCAAAGGTGGCCAGCTCCTCTGGACGAAACTTTTTCCACAACCCATCCTTTCCTCGAAAGGTGGGAACCCCGCTTTCTGCAGATATTCCTGCCCCGGTCAGAACCACCACCTTGGTTTTTTTCGACAGAAGCGACCTTAAAGAATCTGAAATCGTAATTTTCTCATTCATCTTGTTCCTCCTTTGACCATTATAAGGCTCATATCAATCATCAGTCAAGATATTTTACTCAAAGCTATAACTTTGTCGAGAGCATTGACAAAGAAAACATTAATTACAGATGGGTCGCCCTATTTTGCATGGGTGCCCAAGGAAAATGCAGATAACAGTTAGTGGACCTATGAACCTTTTGGCAAAGCAAGCTTTGCAACTACGGTTTTTTTCTTTAGAACACAAATCCATCCTTTTATCTTTGGCTTTAATGTAAATATAACTTATATGAAATTTTATAAATTAAGAAAATTCTTGTATTTTATGAGGACAGCTTTTATCTTGACTGATGTTTTGATGAGCCATGCTTTTGATTTTCTGAGGATTCGGGTTAAATGAGTAAACATTTCACCTTTCTGGTTTTCCTCTTATGCTTGGTTGTATTTTTTTTCAAAAATCAAAGTTTTGGGCAAGCCGATCAGAGCTTAACTACAATTAAGGTTTCACGGGCAGATACTTTGAAAAAAGAAAAGTCTCCCATGGGTGCTCTTTTAAGATCGGTGGCTTTTCCTGGATGGGGACAATTTTACAACCGAAAATATCTTAAAGGGATGGTGGTGTTCGGGACCGAGACGACCTTCATCACCTTAGCCTTAATTGAGTGGAATCGAATGAGCGAACATAAGAAGAATTTCGAAAATCCCAACTATCCCGACCGATACTGGGAATTTGAGCAATTCCAGTTCTATGAGGATAGACGAAATCTATTTTTATGGATAACCGCGGGGATCGTCTTCTTGAGCATGTTCGATGCCTATGTGGACG
>JAOZNS010000124.1 GCA_029933635.1 Candidatus Zixiibacteriota bacterium
AGCTCATATTAGCTATTTTAATTTATCCATTTGCTGTTAAATGGGGGATACTGGGAGTATCTTGGGTTATATTTTTAAGTATCTTTATCTCAAGCATTGGCTTTAATCTTAAAGCCATAAGAGTCACAGCCTGCGGAGCTAAGAATCTTAGCAAGATAATAATCTTCCCCTTAACAAGTGCGGCGGTGGTGATGTTAATCATACTGGGGTTGAAGGCGATGATGAGCATTGGGATATGTGAGTTCGTTGTGCTTGTATGTCTGGGATTTTCAGCATACTTCGTCACAATGTATCTGTCAGATAAGCTCGTGGGGTATAAAACGGAGTTGCTCATAAAAGAGGGTCTACAATCACTTAGATAGACTTTAACCATGGTTTACATAACCCTAAAGGTTTACCGAGTGGTACAAGAAAATGAGATGGGCGAGAACAAATCATTATTTTAGTGCATCCTACGATTCAAAACAGCGTTTCTGCAGTTACTGGCATCAGATTCATGAAATTATCAGGCTGGGACCTAAAAAGATCATCGAAATCGGGATAGGTAATGGCTTTGTGGCTGGATATGTTAAAGAAAGAGGAGTAGATATTGTAACCTTGGATATTGATCCAAGATTAAGACCAGATATAGTGGGGGATGTTTTGGATTTACCATTTTCGGATAAATCATTTGATGTGGTAGCGTGTTATGAAGTTTTGGAACACCTGCCTTATGAGAGGATTCTCAAAGCCCTCTCTGAGATATTTCGGATTTGTCGAACTTTCACCATCCTATCTTTGCCGGAATCAAATAGAGCTTACCGTTTTAACCTCCAGATTCCGAAGATTGGAGAAATAAGAGTTCTTATTCCAATCCCTTCTATAAAGAAGCAGATCCACAGATTTGATGGCGAGCATTATTGGGAAATAGGAAAATCAAAATATCCGTTAAATAGAATCATCAAAGACATTGGACGGGCCGGATTTAAAATAGAGAAGACCTATAGAGTATTTGAATATCCCTATCACAGATTTTTTGTATTGAGCGTATGAGGATTACCTATAATTGGAACGGCAACATAACCCGAAAACAAGGGCTTGAACTTGAATGTTTAACCAAGGCTAAGAAATAGAGATTGATTATGCTAAAGAGATACAATAGGCTGGGCCCAAAACTAAGTGTGGTTGTCATCACTCATAACAGGAAGGAGATACTGAAAAAGTGTCTGATGGCTTTGTTTAACCAGACCTATCCTGAAGAGGATTATGAGATCGTGATAATAGACGATGGGTCGACCGACGATACCTCATCGATGGTTACAGAGATAATGGAATCGTCACCTGTGGTGATAAGATATTTCAAACAGGAAAACAGGGGAGTTGCAGTAGCAAGAAATAATGGAATCCTTCAAGCCAAAGGAGAAATTTCTCTGCTTATTGGGGATGATATAATAGCCACGCCTACTTTGATCGAAGAGCATATGAAATGGCATGCCAAATACGGTAAAGAAAATCATGGAGTACTGGGATATATAACTTGGTCTCCGGAGATAAAGGTTACAGATTTCATGTGGTGGTTGGAGAATGGCGGATTTCTTTTGAATTATCCGTCGATCCTCAATCGAACCGAAGTTAATTTTCGTTTTTTTTACACTGGAAATATCTCACTTAAATCTTCCTACTTAAAAAAGAATTTGTTCTGTGAAGATTTTTTCTTCGGTTACGCAGATACTGAGTTAGGTTATCGTATAAGCAAGAAAGGCTTTAGATTATTTTTTAATAAGAATGCTGTGGCTTATCATTGTCATCCTATGGATTTTTCAGATTTTGAGAAAAGAATGGAAAAATGGGGTATCTCGGTAGGAATCCTGCTTCAGAAGCACCCAGAATTAAGAAGACTTTTCAAAATCCGTAATATAAAGGTGCTTCGGTTGTTTAAATTGATTTGTACTCTATTGTCCCCCCTAGCGAGAATTGTAGGTTATAAGAAGATGATCTACCACCTTCGATATGGTAACCGCCTGCTGAGAGCTTATTATCGGGGATATCAGAGTTCAACATCTTATTCAAAATAATATCACAAATAGAAGCTTATGACTTGCTCTCGATTTACAAAAGAGAAGAACTTTGCACAAGCTTCCGTTGAGATAGCTGTACTTAAGAACTGCCGAATCTGGCTAATTTTCTTTCTAATTATTTTATCTCTTAGTTTGACTTTCGCTTTAAAGCCGACCATTGGATTCTTGGTTTTTTGTTTTCTTTCTATTCTAATTGTGATGGGCTTAGAGCCGAAGCTAATTCTTCCGTTCTTGATCTTCTCAGTGATTTTTCAAGATCTACAGTTTCGAATTATGGGTGTTGCAGTAACATTGCATCGAACTCTTCTAATTCTTGGGCTAATATTATTTTTTTCGCACAGGTTGCTTTCTGGAAGAAGGGTCTGGTTTAAAAAAACAATGTTGGACACTCCAATCCTTCTCGTAATTATCTCGGTGCTTTTTTCTATGATAAATGCACAGGACGTTATTAAAAGCTTCCAAGGTCTTTTTGCATACCTCGTTGCATTTCTGTCCTTTTATTATGTTTTTGAAAATTTAGATTCCTTAAGGAAGATTAATAAAGTCATCTCCGTAATTTTTGTTTCCACTTTCATAATTGTAACCTATGGTCTTTATCAAGAGGTGCTTTTCAGAGTTTATGGAGTGAGCACGAATCAGATTTTCCTCTTTCTAACCCATTATCTGCAATTACCGTGGCATCTTATTGAAAATAACTCATTGTTTACCTTTAGGGGGTTCGTAAGGGTTTCTTCCTTATTTAGAGACCCGAATGTCCTTGCTGGGTACTTGGTTTATCTATTCCCTTTATTTTTTTCGATTGGCTTATATAGACTAAAAAATCGAATGGCAAGTGGCAGAATTTTGGTCTTGGCTTTTCTAACCTTTATTACAATCATCTTAACTTTCTCTCGAAGTGGTTGGATAGGACTAATCATATCCATAGTTTTTTTCCTGTTTTTCTTCCGAGATCGAATCAGAAGGAGCGTCATTGCGTTTTTCTTGATAATGTGTTTTTTGGGATTATTATTCATAGTGCCTCCAAAGATTTTTACTGAACGCATTTTGCCTACTCAAAATCTTGAAAGTGATCCGTCTGCTTTTGTTCATTATACAGCTTATAAAATAGCCGTTAAGGCATTCCTTTCTCATCCAATGGTGGGGATAGGTTTAAATAATTTTGGGGAATTTTTTAACAATGTTAGTAGATTATGGTGGAAACACCCGATAAAAATGATGCCTCATTCTCTCTACTTGGGTTTTTTAGCTGAAACCGGAATTCTTGGTTTTCTGGCAAACATTTATCTACTGATTGTTATTGCCTTAAAATTATATAAAACTTCAAAACTAAAGTCCATTTCAGAGTATGAGGGATTCATAATCATCGGCTTTCTTTGTGGATTCATTGGGATATTGGCAGGACAAATATTTTATCAATACTACACTCGGGAATTTTTATGGCCTCTGGTTGGCGTAAGTATGGCTACCTGTTCCTTGATAGAAAGGGAAGACCAATTTTTGGGAAAAAATAAAGATCCCAAATAAGTTTTTAGATATCATAAACTTGAATAGAAGAATGATGCCCAATTTGAAATTTCGTTTTTAAAATGATTAGTGTAATTATTTTAAACTTCAACGGAAGACATTTTTTATCCGATTGTTTATTTTCGTTGAGATCACAAGTGTTTAAAGATTTTGAGGTTATCTTAGTGGACAATAATTCATCCGACGGTAGCGTCGACTTTGTAAAAAGAAACTTCAGGGAGGTCCAAATTGTCCAACTGGAAGATAATTACGGGTTTTGTAGAGGTAACAATTTTGGAATTGCACACACGCATGGAGAATTTATCGTTTTCTTAAATAATGATACTATAGCTGATCGCTTTTGGTTGCAGGAAATTCACAAGGCTTTCACCAATTTTCCCAATGCCGGTATCTGTGCCTCCAAAATGTTATTTTTATCTGATAATTCAATAATAGATAACGCAGGGATAGATTTTTCCCCCTTCTTGGTAGGACACCAAAGAGGAAGGATGAAACAAGTAAAGTTGTTTTCAAAATACGAGGAAATATTTGGAGCTAGTGGAGGTGCTCTCGCGATTAGAAGAAAGGTTTTAGACAACATTGGATGGTTTGATGAAGATTTTTTTGCTTTTGCGGAAGATACAGATTTAAGTTTCCGTTCACAGCTTAGGGGATATAAGTGTATCTTTGTTCCTACAGCAAAAGTGTTTCATTTTGGAGGAGGCACAGTGAGTGAATTCAGTAAATTAAGCGTCTATCTAAACCATAGAAATATGGAATGGGTTGTGATAAAAAATGTCCCTGCCAAACTCCTAATTAAATATGGGTGGCTTCATTTTTTGTATTCTTTTGCATGGATATTGTTTTGGATCTTTAAAGGAAAGGGAGCAATTGTGACGAAAGCAAAAATTGACGCTTTTAAAAAAATAACATTAATGTTTAGGAAAAGAAAGAGAATTCAAAGAACTAGGATTGCTTCTGATAAATATATCGAGCGGTTGATCAAGAAAAGGTATATCACTAGTCTAAAAGCATTTCTTTACTTGTTGTGGACAAATAAAAAATTTAAAAAGAATACAAATTCTTATGTAAGAAGTTTTTTACTCAATAGGTAACAGCATTGAAGGTTATTTTTCTTGTTCAGTATCCCCCTGAAGGACCGAGTAGCCGACTGAGGGTGTGGCAATATTTAACTTATTTAGAAAAGTTCGGTGTTCGATCTCATTACCGACCATTTATGTCCTCTGCTTTCTACAAAATCGTTTTTCAGCAGGGTCATCTCTGGTTGAAGATGTACTATTTTATTGGGAGTGTCATTAGAAGACTTTTGGATATCTTTTCTGTCAAAAAATATGACCTTGTGTTTGTCCAAAAAGAAGTTTTCCCTTTTGGTCCTCCCATTTTTGAATCCATAGTGGTTAAAGTTTTTAAAAAACCTCTTATCTATGATTTCGATGACGCTATTTTCTTGAAAGACAAAAGTAAATACAATTCTCTAATTCAGCTTCTCAAGAATCCACAGAAGGTTTCAAAAATAATACAAATGAGCACCTGCGTTATAGCTGGGAATAAATATTTACAAGAATATGCGACTAAGCATAATAGAAATGTCTATGTAATTATCACTCCGGTTGACACCGAGAAATATAGAGTGAAAATTAAAAAGCGCGACAAAGCCAAAGTTGTTATAGGATGGATAGGTACTCATAGCACTTCAAAATATTTGCTCCCTTTAAGAGGGGTATTCCAGAAGTTGATAAAGAAATATCCCAATTTGCTTATACGAGTTATAGGGGGGAGAGATCTTTCGAAGGAGATCCCAGAGGCTCAATTTTGGAGGTGGGACTTAAAGAGAGAGGTAGAAGATTTGGCTACCTTTGATATCGGAATTATGCCTTTGCCCGAAGATGAATGGAGCAAAGGGAAATGTGGTTATAAGGTGTTGCAATATATGGCTGTAGGAATTCCTGTGGTCTGTTCACCTGTTGGCATAAATAAAGAGATTGTTAAAGAGGGAGTAAATGGCCTTCTCGCCAGTTCCCAAGAAGAGTGGTTTCACAAACTATCCACATTAATTGAGAACCCCGGAGAGAGAATAAAAATGGGAAGGAGGGGAAGGGAGATTACCCAAACCCAATATTCCTTGAACGTCTGCCTGCCCCTTTTCTATAGGATATTACGGAAAACTTTCGATTCGCTTGCTTAAAAGAATTGAAGTTGTGCTTTTCCCCTATTATATGCACCCAGAGAATATAGAAATTAAAATAAGGGGTGATTCTTGGCAGAAGACGACTCAAGTTGTAACTTCCTTATCAACCGCATGAATAACATGAATAAAAGGAGTTAATTTGTGATGCCAAAGATACCGAAATGGCTTAAATAACTTTTTGAAGAATCTAAATTATCTGGGTGTAGGGCAACAAATTTCGCTTAACTGATATGGTGCAAAAAATTAAGGTCTTGCGTATCATCACAAGATTAAGCGTGGGTGGTTCTTCCATTCACGTTATACTACTGACTGCTCATCTTGACAAGACGAAGTTCCAATCGATACTGGTCAAAGGAAGTGAGGGGCAAAACGAAGGAAATCTTAAGGACCTAGTTAATAGGAAAAAAATAAATCCGGTCTTTATCCCCGAGCTAAGAAGGAAGCTTTCACTCAGAGACGATTTGCTCTCCTTCTGGAAGTTGTATAGGTTAATTTCCCGGGAAAAGCCTCATATTGTCCACACCCATTCAGCCAAAGCGGGCACTCTGGGAAGATTAGCTGCAAGGCTGGCTGGAGTTCCGTTCATTGTTCACACCTATCATGGTCATCTTTTTCGTGGTTACTTTAGCACCGCAGTGACTAAACTTATCGTTCTTGTGGAAAGATTTTTGAGTTTACTTTCAACTAAGATAATTGCGGTTACTCAAAGCCAGAAAGAAGAACTTCTCCAATATAAGATAACACCTTCGCATAAATTGGTGACTATTCCCTTGGGATTGGAACTTGATTCGTTTCTAAAGTTACAAAAGGAAAGGGGAAGGCTCCGAGCTGAATTGGGGTTAAGCTCAGAAGATTTACTTATAGGTTCGATTGCCAGATTGGTTCCAGTAAAAGGACACTCCTTCTTGCTCCGAGCAGCCAAGAGAGTGGTTTCCTCCTTCCCCAACGCTAAGTTCTTGATAGTTGGGGATGGTGAATTAAGGGAAAAATTAGAAAATTTGGCAAGTCGACTAGGTATCAAAAAAAATGTTATCTTCTGTGGCTTTAGAAGAGACTTACCCAAAATATATGCGGACTTAGATATTGTAGCCTTGACTTCCTTGAATGAGGGGTTACCAGTGGCGGTGATTGAGGCCATGACCTCACAGACACCAGTGATAGCTTATGAGGTAGGGGGGGTGAAAGATTTAATTGAGCCAAACGTAAATGGAATTTTACTACCTTGCGGAGAGATAGATGGACTCGCAAATTCAATTATCTACTTGCTAAAAAATCCTAAAGAACGTAGGAAGCTCGGACAGAAGGGGCAGGAGAAGGTATACCCGAAATTACACTACAAAAGACTGGTTCAAGATTTTGAGAAATTCTATTCTGAACTTATGAAAAATAGATTTCCAAGAACCAGTAATTTACGGTTTTGAAAAGCAAAGACTTGAGGTGTTAGGGATGAGATATCTGGTGACAGGAGGAGCAGGGTTCATAGGCTCAAACATCGTAGCTGAACTGGTTAATCGGAAGGAAACGATAAGGGTCTTAGACAATTTCTCCACAGGGAGAAGAGAAAACTTATCGCCTTTTTTAGAAGAAATAGAGCTGATAGAGGGGGATCTGACCGATCTAGGAACAGTCAGAGACGCAGTGGAAGGGGTCGATTTCGTACTGCATCAGGGAGCCCTACCTTCCATTCCCAGGTCAATCGAACACCCCATTGGAAGTAACAATGCCAATGTCTCAGGAACCCTCAATCTGCTCATCGCCAGCAAAGATGCCAACGTCAAAAGGATCGTCTACGCGTCATCCTCGTT
>JAOZNS010000125.1:0-2706 GCA_029933635.1 Candidatus Zixiibacteriota bacterium
CCTTTATTAGAAGCCTTATGATCGATTCTCCTGGACCCATCAATAACCTTCACCCACCGTGAAGAAAACCATATAAAAGGGAGGACACTGGATTTTAAACCCGGTGTCCTCCTATAATTTCATTTCTTTTGGATTGAGAGAATTTTTGTTTAAGAAGGATTTTTTACCGAATGACTGCTCTACTGCTGTTTTCTATAAAACTCCAAAAGCCTTTGAGATTGTTCGTCATGCGGGTGGTCTTTGAGCCACTCTCTTAAGAGCTTAACCAGCTTACCAAACTGGTTGCTATGGACATAAAGCCCTCTTAGTATCTGAAAGCTCATCCTGTCTGAAGGTCTGATCTTGTATGCCTTTTGGATTATCTGAATTGCCTGATCAAACTTTTTCTGGGCTTGATAGGCTAAGGCTAAATACTGATAGTATAGCAGGATTTCAGGATATTTTCTGACAAGGGTGTTCATCCGTAACTGATAGGCTTCCAGAAGGCTATCAGCCTTTTGATCTTTCCCCTCGTCCTTATATAAATTGTATAAGCGAAGATAAGTTCGATAGTAGTCGGGAAGAAGCTGGACAGCCTTTTTTAGCTCAGCTTTAGCTTTCTCCTTTTGGTTCTTTTCAAGGTAATATTCAGCCAGCTCGATAAATCTTTCCGAATAGTTCATCAGAAGTCCCACGGTGTTTTCGTCTTTGTATACGTTCATATCTGCCAGTCCCCGATATCTATATACCTCCCACAGATTTTTATGGAATCTGTCTGGATCGATCATTCCCTTACCCGACTCGGGCACCACCCGATCAACCAGACCCTCCCTTCTTACATGATCGTCCAATCCCACCCGATTGCCAGAATGGGTGGTGCGTGAAAAGTAGAAGGGATATCTCCAATTATTGGCCAGAAGGATCTGTTCCACCATTTGATCCTGAATCCTCATCACCCTTTTGGATTTTTCATCATAATAGGGAAAAAGATACCTCTTCTGCTTTCGGATGGGATCATAATAGGGCACCCGTGGACGAGGAGCATATCTACCATCGGACATCTTGGTGGGAAAACCTTTGATCTGCTCGTAGGTTAAATCGATGGGAACCTTCCAGATATCTTTTAGCTGAAGGATATACCAATCAGCGTTAAGCAGGCTCAAGTTGATTACCCTTACATCCTGCCTTATCTTTTCCACGTTCTGCAAAAACCACAGAGGAAAAGTATCATTATCACCATTGGTGATAAGCATCCCATCTTTATCACAGCTCATCAGGTGATTATAAGCGTAATCATAGGGGATCCAGTTTCCGGTGCGATCGTTTCGCTTGTAATTCTTCTTCAGGGCAAAGAGCGGTAAGATTAGAAGGGCCACCACCACCATTCCAAAAAGCGGTTGGAGATATTTGGATCTTTTTTCCACAAAATTGCCTAAGGCTTTTAAAAGTCCATACGTGCCCAGACCCATTGCTATGGCAAAGAACATAAACCCGGGAGTGAAGAAATAATCCCGATCCCTCACCTCCAACCGAATGGTCTCGCCGGTTATTGGGTTGGGACGGGTTCCATCGGAAAAATTCATATATAAGACCAGACCAGCGGTGCAGATCAGCACAAGAAAGAGAAGCACAACCCCCTCCCTTTTCCTTCTTTTTATTTGTTCCCAGATGCCAAACAATCCTAAGAAAGTGGGGATAAACCAAAGATTTTTGTGCATGAACTGCTGTCGGAAAAATCCCCAGAATCCCATCCTCTCCTTGGTTCCAAATTGATTGGACCAACTGCCCCTTCGGTAAAACATCCTGCTTATCATGCTCTGCTGTCCATACTGTTTACGTTCCAAAAAAGCCTTGAAGCTTTGCCAGTCTGAGGGGTCATTCTCATCGATGGCTGGGTCAAGTGAGGAGCGGATAGGAATAAAAAGCTGGGTGGAGTATCCAACAATCCCGGCACAGGTTATCAAAAAACAAAGCACCCAAGCCTTCCTCTTTCTGGAGAATAAGGTAAACAACAAGGTCAGAAAAAACCATATTCCCAGACCAACCAGAAATGGGGTGACGCTGTGAATGACCAAGGCTAAGACCAAAGCGGTTAACCAGAACCGCCAATCCAAAAGCTTCTGACGATTGACCAGCACAACCAGAAGGAAGACCGCGGGCATAACCAGAAAGATGGTCATATGGATTCCAGTGGACAGAAGACCCAGATAGGCGATCAGGATCAAAAGCCTTTCCCCTTTTGGATTAGCCTGATTATCCACCCAGATAAGGGAAAGATACAAGATCAAGACCATCAAAAACATGGAGAGACCATACACCTCTGCCTCAACCGCATTGGACCAGAAGGTCATAGAAAATGCAAAAAAGAAGCTTCCCACCACCCCACCCACATATCGCCCCAGGCGAAGCCACAAATTTGGCGTTTTGTTCTCCCATCTATTGGCAAGCTTCACGATAAGAAGGTAACCCAACCACACAGTAAGGGCAGAGGTCAAAACGGAGATGAGGTTAACTCTGGCGGCAATCTGATCGAAAAGGGGGATCAAAGTGAATATCCGACCGATGAGGACGAAAAGGGGACTTCCCGGAGGATGGGGAATGCCCAGAATATAAGCACAGGCGATGAATTCCCCACAGTCCCAGAAGGAGACCGTAGGAGCCATGGTCTTAAAATAGATCCCAAAGCTTATCAAGAAAACAAAAAGGGAGATGGAAAGCGAGACTTTA
>JAOZNS010000125.1:2716-7551 GCA_029933635.1 Candidatus Zixiibacteriota bacterium
TATCCTGGCTTTCATACCACTTTCGCAACTTCTTTTCCAATGTTTTTTCCTTAATTTTTATGGTTGCGCTAAGATAGAAACCTTCTCTCGATCGTTACAACGCAAAATATAGATATAATTCCCTTGTTGTCAATTCAAAAACATGTTCTGGTCTAACTCTCATAGCCTCTTTTGTTCTTTATGGACTCATCCAAAAATCCTTCAAGACGGGCAGTCTTTTTCTTGCTACAGGCTATTAAGATAAAATTAAAGTTTCCGAAAAGAATAAGGGGACACAAAAAGTCAAAGCTAAAAGGAGGGGATTATGCTGATCTGGTGTTCGGTGCTTCTCTTTTTGGGAATCGCCGCCTTTTTGGACTCCATCTTTACCTTTGGCGAGATATTCAGAAAAATCAATTCGGTTTTATTCATGCTGGTCTCATTGGGACTTTTGGTAAGAACCAGCACCAAGATGAGAATCGGAAAAAGGGAAGGATACGAAAAAAGAATTCAACAGTTAGAGGAACAGATAGCGGAGCTGACCAGAGGAGGGACAAAAGAACAGAAGGCGGAGACAAAAGTCTGAGGCTTCATCCTAAAGAAAATAAGATCATATATCCATTTGACATTAGTCTTCTGGTTATCCTGAGGAAGGAGAGACTTCTTCTGGTTTAAGTTCTCTTAACCTATCTCGGACCTCATCTGCGTAAACTGAACGACCGTAATCTTTCAAAAGCTTCTGGTAGGCTTGGATGGCTTTTGGGCTGTCTTTCAGATGATAGTTGTAAACATCACCAATTAACTTCTGAGCCTCGGCACAGAAAAAGCTTTGGGGATATTTCTTCAAAAGCTCTTCTAAGGCTTTCAGAGACGAAGAGAACTTCTTTTGCTCTATGTAAATCTTTGCCTTTTCAAGTTGAGCCAGATCAGACAGTTTTTCGGATTTAGCCGAGATTATCTTATCCAGCTTCTTCAGGGCAGATTCGATCTTTCCCTGAAGCTTATCCAGCATAGCTTCGGCAAAAATAACCAGAAGGTATCTGTCCAGTTCCTGATTTTCGCTGATCACAACTATTCTCTGTAGGCTATTGTTCACATAAAGTCCTTTGGGAAATTCTTTCACCTGGCGGTTGTATCCCTCCAGAGCTTGCTGAAAGTTGCCCTGATAAAATTCTATCTCGGTCAATTTAAATTTTATCTCCTCCTCTCTGGACTCAGCCTTTGGATCCTTCAAAGCATTCAAAAGAAGCGTCCGGGCACTATCTAGATCCCCTTTAACCATCAAGCAATCGCCCAACCTCACTAGGGCGATGGGATACAACTCAGAATCTTTATGGTTTAATATCACATTTTGAAAGCGAAAGAAAGCTTCATCCGGTTTAAAAAAACGAAAAAGCTCAATCTCCCCGATTCTAAAATGGGAAAAAGCGATCTGCAGAGGGAAGATTTCTTGATACTCATCTATAACATTTTCATAGGCATCTATAGCTTGAGTGAATTTCTCCTGCCCCTCATATGAACGTGCTATCAACAATTCAGCGGTAATAGCAACATCTGGGGAAGGATGGGTGGAAAGGAGATATTGGCTGGATCGTATGGCTTGATCGAACCATCGCTGGTTAAGGCACATCTGGATAAATCTGAGAATATATCTTCCTTTGGCGTTGTAGAGTTCATCCACCTTTCGGTAGGCTTCAAACGCACCGCTTAAGTTCTTCCGGCGAAAAAGTAAATCTCCAAAAAGCTTCTGCGAATATCTATCTTTAGGATCCTCTTTGATCCTCTGGCTCAAAGCTGACTCGATCTGATCCAGATTTTTGCCGGACTGAATCAACTGGTTTATCCGATCCTCCACCAGATTAAATTTGGTGGAATCGTCTCCCATAAAGAGAAAATACTCGTCTATGGCTTGCTTGTAATTGGATAAAGCTTCATACAGGTTAGCCAGATCAAAGGCGAAAGCAGAAGGATCAGCCAACCTTATTCGCCCGCGTTTGTAAGTATCCATAGCCTCAGAGGTGAAACCATTTTTCAAATATATAAGAGCCACCTTCGAATAGACTCGCTTACGGTCTGGGGCAAGCTGGATGGCTTTGTTTAGGTTCAACTTAGCCTCCTTCTCCCTTTGGGTCTTAAGATAGACATCTCCCAGCTCACAATAAAGGCTCCAGTTTTCAGGTTGGCGGGCTAAGTCTTTTCTGATCATCTCCTCCACCTTATCATATTCCTTGGTGGCAAGATATGCCTCCTTTAAAAGTTCAAGCAGTTCCTTTCTTTCGCCATAAACATCCCTGAGCTGGTTGATCAGTTTCAACGCCTCGGCAGGCTTTCCCACCCGGATGAGCTCCTTTGCCAGTTCAAAATTGATGCGATATTTCTCCGGCTCCTGAGCCAGCGAAGAGGCCGAACTCAAAACGAACAAAACGAGCAATAAGACAAGTGCAAGAAATCTTTTCATAAGCTAACCTGACCTTTTGCTTTTTAGTATTATACGCTGGAGTTGATGAAGAGACGAGACTTTTTGATCTTGCGCTATAAAACGCAGGCGCTATTGATCAATCGAGCCAGCTATTCTGCTAACTTAAAGTGGGACCAAGTAGTGAGATTGCCCCATGGAAGGAATTGTTCATCTGGCTCGGTTGATGTTTAAGTTATATCGGGGCTGAGATTGGACGGTTCAAAAGAATAAAGCTCTCAGATAAAAGATAGAGAAGACATATTTTCAAAAGAGCTTATATAGTGATTTTAGATTTACCGTAGCGGTTGATTATCTTTTGAATGATTCCTCTTGTGGATTTACCCGGAATATGTTTAACTCTGACCACCCGCCCACCACAGGACTCCACAAAATCTTTGCCCACGATCTGTTCTTTTCTGTAATCGGAGCCTTTTACAAGAACATCTGGAACCAGGGCGGAAATGATTTTTTCAGGCGTCTTTTCCTCAAATACTAAAACATAGTCGACCATCTCAAGGGCGGATATGATCTCTGCGCGGTCGCTTTGCGAAATGATCGGTCTTTTGTCTCCCTTGACCTTTCGAACCGAGGAGTTGCTGTTGATCCCCACCATCAGCACATCACCCAGAGATTTTGCTTTTCGCAAACATTCTATATGTCCCCGATGAAGTATATCAAAACATCCGTTGGTGAAAACCACCTTTTTTTTCTGTCTTCTCAGTCTGCTTCTTATTTTGACAAGTTGTTCTAAGGTCTTAATCTTCCCGTGTTTCATCTCATTATTTTTCTTCTGGTAAAATTAGTTTTCTTTCTTCTTTTTCAAAAGATGTCAGTTAGTTTATATCTGATGACCTTGGATTAATTCTTATATATAACACTCCTTGATACTTGGCTTTTTTTCGTCCCGCAATGGCAGATAACGGCTTGCGGATATGTGAAGCCCGTGCATAGCAAAATATTTAAGTAAGAATATAGACGAACTGATTACCCACTGTTATATATGAAATGGCGGTTGCCGTTATTCCTCCCACATTTGATAAGCGGTCCATTTTTTGTACTTCTTGCACATCTTTCCAATTGGGCATTCCCCGCAACTTGGATTTAGATCCATACAATATCCATCCTCAAAAAGATAAAATGCTCCATTATCGACATAGAAAGGTATTCTCTCAGATTTAGATACAATCTCTTCCACCCAGGGTCTCATCTTGCTTGCTTGAATAATATATGGCCTTCTTTTCTCGTATAATACTTCCTCAAGTAGTCCGGTTCTGCAGAAAACTTTACCAACATGCCCATCAACTATCATCAAAGTTGCTTCCATCCCTGCCAGTTTAAATTTCCATATTTCATTAAAGAGGAAGACGATCCAATTGACAAACATCCTGCAAGCTTTGGGATCATTTCCTACCCATCCGGCCTCAAGCACTGGATGGGCATTTAGAATACCAAAAAGACCTATTGGTTTCTCCCTCGTTAAATGTTCTACAATGAAATCAACGAAATCTAAATCATTTTCTTTCAACCACCTGATGAATCCTTCATAGGCTTTGAAGCGATAAGTGAACAGCGATATTGGTTTTATGCCACCCAGTGCACCTACTCGGTATAACAGAGAACCCCTATTGCCAGCAACATCCTTAAAAACCTTGAATAATTCGGCTTCAGATATCTTAAATGGTTCAGATAACAAAATATCTGTAAACTCTTCAGATATTCTGATAGACATCTCCCTTACCTTTTCAAATCTTGCTTGTTGATTAATTAAAACTCTTAGAAGTAAATATCTCAGAATTTTCTCCTGTTCCTCTTTTTCAGCGGATAGTGGGTTTAGGTTATCTGGAATAGCCATGTGCTCTTTCCACCTTTCGATCCACTTTTTTCTTCCCTGCTTTTCCAATATCTTAAGAAGTTCCTCTAATTGCTTATCCGATGGTCTTCCTTGCTTTTCCCTTGGCATTTTTCACCACCGATTTTTGCTTTTTAATTTTGTTCTGTAAATGTGTCCTGAGGTGTTTTGCATCATCTCTAATTATTATTTCTACATTGTAATCCTTTTCAAACAGTGAGCTTTGTTTCAGCCCCATCTTTTCCTTTACAATCTTACATAATTCCAAGTCAATCTCATACCCAACGCTATTTCGGCCTAACATTGCAGCTCTCTTGTTTGTCGTTCCAGATCCCATAAAAGGGTCTAAGACTGTTTCGCCTACGTATGAAAATAATTTTATCAATCTGTAGGGGATTTCCCCGGGAAATGCTGCAATTCCTTCTTCAAGACGATTTGTCAATGGCAAAACATTGGTTATATTCCAAGTTGTTAGATACCATTTGTTTTGCTGATACTCCCGCACATCAATTTTTGATTTTTCTCTTTGTTCCTTAGGAGTCCTTTTGT